>CAZAVT010000320.1:0-3125 GCA_964488395.1 uncultured Burkholderiaceae bacterium
TGGGTCACCCGGTCCTCGATGACCTCCCAGGCTGCGACCACGACCACCACGGTGATGAAAGCCGTGAGGATCACGAACCAGACCGAGAGACCATCCACGCCCAGGCTATAGGTCGCGCCCAGTACATCGATCCAGGACAGTTCCTCGGCAAACTGGAAGTCGGCGGTCCCAGCAGCGAAACCAGCATAAAGCGGCAGCGTCACCAGGAAGCCGGCCAACGCGGCAACCAGAGCCGCCCAGCGCGCCGCCTGCGGGTAGCGGTCACTGCCGAAGACAAGCAGGCCAGCGCCGGCCAGGATCGGGATCCAGATCGCAGCACTGAGGAGCGGGAAGCTGTTCATGGGTGGAATGGGGCCTGAGTCAGCGTTCAGCGATCGAGGAGAGGCAGCACGGCGTACAGCAGAAGGAGCGCGATTCCTGCAATCATCGTGATCGCGTAGGTATTGATCCGCCCGGTCTGGACACCACGCAGGACCGACGCCACGGCGCCGACGAGGCGAGCGCTGCCATTGATTGCGACGCCGTCGATCAGGTCCTGGTCACCCCGCTTCCAGAGGACCCGCCCGATCAGCCTGGCCCCCCCGGCAAAGACGATTTCGTTGAATCGATCAAGGTAGTACTTGTTGTCGAGGAGGCGATGCAGACCCTGGAAACGGGTCTGAATGGCGGCGGGTATCGAGGGGTTGATGAGGTAGAAGTACCAGGCGAGCGCAACACCCGCCAGGGCCAGGACGAAAGGCAAGGTCTGGAAGGCGTGCACGCCGAGCTCGAAGGCCCCGTGAAAGCTGCGTGCGATTTGCGCCATCGCCGGATGCCGGTCGATGACTGTGATCACATCGGCGAAATAATCACCAAACAGCATGGGCCCGACTGCGATGAAACCGATCGCGAGCGACGGTATCGCAAGAAGGACGAGCGGCACCGTGACGACCGCTGGCGACTCGTGCGGCTTGTCGCCCGGCGAGAGTCCGTGATGGTGGTGGTCATCCTGCGCGGCCTCATGGTGCTGTCCGCCATGGCCATGCCAGCGCTCCTGCCCATGAAACACCAGGAAGTACATCCTGAACGAATAGAACGCCGTCACAAAAACGCCCGCCATCACGGCGAAGAAGGCAAAGCCCGCCCCCGGCACACTCGCATAGCGAGCCGCCTCAATGATGAGGTCCTTGGAATAGAAGCCCGACAGGAAGGGAGTACCGATCAACGCCAACGAACCGATCAGGCAGGTCATCCAGGTGATCGGCATGTAGCGACGAAGTCCGCCCATGTTGCGCATATCCTGATCGTGGTGCATGCCCATGATCACCGAACCGGCGGCGAGAAAGAGCAGGGCCTTGAAGAAGGCATGGGTCATGAGATGGAAGATCGCAACGCTGTAGGCCGATGCGCCCAGTGCGACCGTCATGTAGCCCAACTGCGAAAGGGTCGAGTAGGCGACCACCCGCTTGACGTCGTTTTGCACGATCCCGAGAAAACCCATGAAAAGCGCGGTGATCGCACCGATCACCATCACAAAGCCGAGCGCGGTATCCGATAACTCAAAAAGCGGCGACATCCGGCTAACCATGAAGATGCCCGCAGTGACCATGGTGGCGGCGTGGATGAGTGCTGAAATCGGTGTCGGGCCCTCCATCGAGTCCGGCAGCCAGACATGCAGGGGAAACTGTGCGGACTTGCCCATCGCGCCGATGAACAGACAAATGCAGGTTACGGTGAGCAACGACCACTCGGCGCTGCCCAGCAGGTTGATGGTGCGACCGGCCAGATCCGGCGCGGTTTTGAAGACTTCGGCGTAATCAAGGCTGCCGAAATAGGCAAGCACCAGCCCGATGCCCAGCACGAACCCAAAGTCTCCGACTCGATTGACCAGAAAAGCCTTCAGATTGGCGTAAATCGCCGTCGGTCGGGTGTACCAGAACCCAATCAGCAAATAGGAGACGAGTCCGACAGCCTCCCAGCCGAAGAAGAGCTGGAGAAAATTATTGGACATCACCAGCATCATCATCGCGAAGGTAAAGAGCGAGATGTAACTGAAGAAGCGCTGATAACCGGCGTCCTCGGCCATGTACCCGATGGTATAGATGTGGACCATCAACGACACGAAGGTGACCACGCACATCATGGTCGCGGTCAGGGTGTCGATGAGGAAGCCGACCTCGAGTCTCGCCTCGCCGATCTGAGCCCAGTGGTAGAGCGTGCCGTTGAAGGTGTGGCCGGCCAGGACGTCCGACAGGGTCCAGAACGATGCGAGGCAGGCTACTGCGACGCCAAGGATCGTGACCCAGTGAGTCGCGCGGCGTCCGATACTCCTGCCGAACAGGCCCGCAATCAGTGCTCCCAGGAGAGGCGCAAACGCAGCGAGCAGGTAGGCGATTTTGATCTCAGTTGCTTGCATGGCCGGTCAACCCTTGAGACTGCCCAGATCCTCGACATCGATGCTGCGCAGATTGCGAAACAGCACCACCAGGATCGCCAGGCCGATCGCCGATTCGGCCGCGGCCACGGTCAAAATGAAGAACACGAAGATCTGCCCGGCAATGTCGCCCAGGTGTTGGGAGAACGCGATGAAGTTGAGATTGACGGCGAGCAGCATCAACTCGATCGCCATGAGGACGATGATGACGTTGCGACGATTCATGAAGATCCCGACGATGCCGATCGCAAAGAGGATCGCGCCGAGCGTCAGGTGGTGTGCGAGCGAGAGCATGGGCGACATCCTGGGGGTCAACTGCCTGGCGCACGCGGCGCCGCGTCGGTTGGGCCAGCCGCCGAAGGCTCGGCACCGTCGCGCGACTCGGCAGGCATACGGACCAGCCGTAACCGGTCCGCGGCCCGAGTCCGGACGGCCGCAGAGGGATCGTTGTAGCGCGAGTCCTTGCGGCGACGCAGGGTCAATGCGATCGCCGCGATGATCGCCACGAGGAGGATGACCGCCGCGATCTCCACCGGGTAGATGTAGTCGGTGTAGAGCAGCTCGCCCAGCTGTTGGGTGTTGCCGGGGGCACCGGGCTCGAGTTCGATCGGTGGCAGCGGCTTGTTCATGCGCGCCCAGATCACTGCCGCCAGCTCGAGCACCACGATCACGCCGACCGCGAGCGCCACGGGCGCATTGCGCCAGAAACCCT
>CAZAVT010000320.1:3135-4240 GCA_964488395.1 uncultured Burkholderiaceae bacterium
GCAAACGATCGATGTTGATGTCGAGCATCATCACCACGAACAAGAACAGCACCATGACCGCGCCGACATAGACCAGAACGAGCGTGATCGCGAGGAACTCGGCCGCGAGCATCAGCCAGATGGCAGCGGCCGAGCAGAAGGTGAGCACCAGAAAGAGCGCGCTGTGCACCGGATTGCGCGCGGTGATCACACGCAGCGCCGAGCCGACCATGATCGCCGCGAAGAGGTAGAAGAGAACCGTCTGTATGTCCATAGTGCTGTGACGCTGGCGGCCTTATCGGTACCTGGCATCGGCCTCCCGGTTGGCCGCGATGTCCTGCTCATAGCGGTCGCCGATGGCAAGCAGCATCGTCGTGGTGAAGTAGAGGTCTCCGCGCTTCTCGCCGTGATACTCGTGAATATGGGTCTCGACGATCGAATCAACCGGACAGCTCTCCTCGCAGAAACCGCAGAAGATGCATTTGGTCAGATCGATGTCATAGCGGGTGGTCCGGCGCGTGCCGTCATCTCGCACATCAGACTCGATCGTGATGGCGAGCGCAGGACAGACCGCCTCGCAAAGCTTGCAGGCGATACACCGCTCTTCGCCGTTCGGATAACGGCGCAACGCGTGGAGGCCGCGAAAGCGAGGCGACATCGGCGTCTTTTCCTCGGGGTACTGAACGGTGATCTTGCGAGCGAAGAAATACCTGCCTGTGAGCGCGAGACCCTTCACGATCTCGGTCAGCATGAAACTCGACAGAAACGACCTCACCGCCTGCATGGCCTGAGCCTCACTTCCAGATGTTCCAGGGGGTCTGCATCCAGACTGCGACGACGACCAGCCAGACGAGCGTCACCGGAATGAAGATCTTCCAGCCCAGGCGCATGATATGGTCGTAGCGATAACGCGGTAGCGATGCGCGCAGCCAGATGAACAGCGACACCACGAAGAAGGTCTTGATCCCCAGCCAGATCCAGCCCGGAATCCAATTGAAGACCGGCCAGTCGAGCGGAGCCTGCCAGCCGCCGAGAAAGAGGATCGAGGCCACCGCTGACAACAGGATCATGTTGGCGTATTCGGCCAGGAAGAAAATGGCGAAGCCCATGCCCGAGTACTCGATCA
>CAZAVT010000321.1:0-4236 GCA_964488395.1 uncultured Burkholderiaceae bacterium
TCAGAGGGAGCAGGCAAACGAGCGCGATCGGCTCGAAGACGAGGAAGAGAAGATGCTGGCCGAGTTTGCAATCGGCCGGTTTGCTGCCAGCCGTCGGGCGGTATAGCGAAGCGCAGGAACGGGCGGAGGCCCGTCGCGGCCTCCCGAACCTCGGTCAGGCAGCCAGCCGCGAGGTGTCGACGGGGGGTTGGATCTGCGCCCATGCATCGCGGATCTCTGCCATCAGACCGCGGACTTCGTGAATGATCGTGACGTCATTGTGTGCGTTGGCGTGGATCAGCCGTCGGGACACGTAACCATAGAGTTCGTCAAGGTTGGCGGCCAACTCGCCACCTTTTTCGTGATCCAGAGCCGACTGCAGCCCCAGAACGATACGGCTAGCCCGCGAAATACTCTCCCATTTGCCCTGCTGGTCCTTGCGCTCGATGCGAGCCTCGGCGAGGTTCAAGCTTTCGATGAGAGCGTCGAACATCATCGTGACGAGTCCCAGTCGGTCGCTCTCGGCGACGTCACTCTGCAGCTTGACCTCGCCATAGGCGCTCGCTCCGCGCTTGCTCATTCTCATGACCTGGACTCCGTAGAAATGCGATTGCGACTCCCCTAAGGTATCGGAGCCGCGCCGGAAAACTTTAGCGAGGGTCAGCGCGCCGAGGGGGCGACGCCCAATACGGGTCGCATGGCGCCGGTCGGCCTAGCGTAAACTCTAAGATCGTGAATCAGTGTAGGTTACGTAGAAATCGATGGAACCGATCGTGATGGAGGCTTTTCTCGATGCCTTGCCCCAGGGAACCTTTGTGTCGATCGGCGCCTTGAGGCGTTGGCTCGAGGCTGGCAAGGGACCTACCGAGGGCGGTGTTCTCGACGTAACGGTCGCACAGAACCTCAGTGCTGAGGAGCGTCGCATCTGGTCGGGGAGCCTGCCTGCGGTCGGGGTGAGGGTGGCCAACCTCGATCACCTTGACCAAGATCAAGGCTGATTCGGCGAAACTTGCTAAATCAACAAATCCGGCGCCGCTTTTGATGGTGCCCTGCTATAGTCGATTCGCTTCCACGTTTGAAGCTTCCGAGACGCCATGCCGAAATCGCGCCGTACCCATGCTGCTGTGCCCTCGGCTCGCCGATCCAGCACGCCGGCTGCTGGGCGGCGCGAGGCGCTGAGCAGTCGCCTGAAGCGTGCGGGCCTTCGGGTTACGCCAAACCGAGTTCTGATTGCCCAGCTGTTGGCAAGGGGAGCCCAAGCACGCTCGGTGGGGGAGATTGTCAGGGCGCTCGGACAGGACGCTCCCGACCGAGTCACTGTCTACCGCTCGCTGGCATCGCTCGAGCGATCAGGGCTCGTGCGGGAAGTCCTGAGCTTCGACAGGGTGAGGCGCTATGCGCTTGCGCAGCATCCGATGGACCTGCAATTGCACTATCGTTGTGAGGCGTGTGGCGAGACGATTCGTTGGCAGGCTGATTTTCCAGGGCCGGCTGCGCCAACGGGTTTTCGGGTCATTGGGCAGATCCTTCGTGTTGCAGGGTTTTGCGCGGACTGCGCATGAGCCGGGGCTTTATGCCGCGAGTGTGGCGCTGCGCTCTGGGCGCCTGAGGTTTATAAGCGGCAAGACGCCACTGATCGGCCCAGCGAGACCGGCCGGCTGACCGCGCTTGCCTCATCATGACAAGCCCTCTTGAATGATGGCGGAAGGGGGATGAAGGCTGGCCGATCGATACCAGCCTTTGCCAGTCATGAGTACAGTGGAACAGAGCGTGGCGGCGTTGCCTGTGTGCACCACATCCGAGGCGGCGCGTCGGCTCGGCGTCTCGAACACGACGATTCAGCTGATGGTCGAGCGTGGCGAGCTGCGCGCCTGGCGAACCCGCGGCGGGCACCGTCGGATCAGCGTCGAGTCGGTCGAATCCGTCGAGCGCCGCCGTGGCCCGATGGCCGGGCGTGGCCGTAGCGGTGAGGGCATCGAGATCCTGATCGTCGAGGACGATCCCGATCTGCGTGAGATCTACGTGAAAACGCTTGCCAGTTGGGGCCTGCCATTGCAGGTTCGGACTGCCGATGACGGGCTCGATGCCTTGCTCTCGATCGAACGACGTCGACCGGCCATCCTCATCACCGATCTCCGGATGTCGGCAATGGACGGCTTTCAGTTTCTCAGGAAGCTGCGCGCCCATCCCGAGTTTGATGTCACCCAGGTCCTCGTCGTGACCGGCTTGGACGATGAAACGCTGCGGCAGCATGGGCCTCTACCCCCGGGCGTGGCAGTGTTTCGAAAGCCTGTGCCCTTCGAAAAGATCCGCGGTTTTATCGAGGCACAGATCCTCCGAATCGAACTGGGTATGCTTTAAGCCCCGTCGACGGGCTGAACTCAGCTCGGCGAGGGCTGCGCGCAGGGGATCAGGATTGAGACGATCGTGCCGAGCCCCAAGCGCCCGCGCAGCCGGATCTGCCCGCGATGTAGGTGGATGATCCGCTCGGCGATCGCCAGCCCCAGGCCGGACCCGGGTTGGTCCTTGACCGATTCCGATCGGAAAAAACGTTCAAAGGCGTGGCTCGCGTCGCTGGCGCTGATGCCCACGCCCTGATCTCGAACATGAATCCCGATGGCGCTTGTGCGACTCGCTCGGCGTCGCACGGCGATGCTGATCCTGATCGGCCGACCTGCCGGGGAGTACTTGCAGGCGTTTTCCAGGATGTTGAGGAGGGCACGGACGATTCGCCGATCATCGACCAAGAGGGGTGGCAAAGGGAGGGCCGGTGCGACGAGGGCGATGCGGTCCAGTTCGCCGGGGTCGAGGCCGTTGAGCGCGTCCTCGACGATCGCTTGGGGGGATGCCAGCCTCAGCTGGCTGTTTAAACCGCCGCAAGCGTCGATACGGGCGAGTTCCAGGATGTCGTCTACGGTGGCGGCCAGCCGGCTGGCCTGGTCCTGCATACGCCGACCCAGGCCTGGAAGGTCTTCGGCGGGCAGTGCGCCGCACGCGAGCAGGTCCGCATAGCCTTTCAACCTCGCAATCGGAGAGCGAATCTCATGGGCGGCATCGTTCAGCATATCGACCACTCGCCGATCGGTATAGGGTAAGCGCGGATCGAGTTCTCGAATCATGCGCTCCGCGGATTTGAGCGGATGGACAACGGTCATGGCGCGCACCCAGGAAAGGCTTGCTCTGGATCAATAGCGGCCCTCAAGACTAGGGAGCAGCGAGGGGGCCGAGTGGTTCCCCTCCGACCGGTTATCGGTCAGACCAAACCGACTGTCGTCGTCGGGGCCTCGCTCGAGTGTTCGTGGGGTGTAAAAGGTGCCAACCGCAGGGCGTCGTCGAGCGCTTGGGCACAGCAAGTTTCGATCTTGAGGGCGAACAGGTCATCGGCCCGGGTCTTTCCTCGATTGATGGCAACGATCGGGATCCCCCGCTCCGCAGCCCGTCGGACATAGCGTAAACCCGAAAAGACCATGAGTGAGGAGCCGACCACCAGCAGGGCATCGGACTGGTCGAGCCATGCCATCGTTTGATCGAGCCGTTCGCGCGGGACGTTCTCGCCGAAGAGGACGACATCCGGCTTCAGGGTTCCGTGGCAACGCTCACAGTTGGGCACCTCGAAGCGACTGAAGTCGTCGTCTTCGAGATCCGCATCCCCATCGGGCGCGATCGAAGCGATCCGGCCAGCCCAGTCGGGGTTGGCAGCGAGTAGTCGCTGTTGCATCCTGCGTCGCAGGCTACGTGCTCCGCAGGTGAGGCAGAGCACGGTGTCGAGGCGCCCATGCAAGTCGACGACGTGCCGTTGCCCCGCAGCTTGATGCAGTCCGTCGACATTTTGGGTCACCAGGCCCGTCAAGCGTCCGGTCCGCTCCAGCGCGGCGAGTGCATGGTGCGCCCGGTTGGGCTGGGCTGCTCCGAAGGCAGGCCAACCGACCATCGAACGGGCCCAGTACCGCCGGCGGGCGGAGGGGTCGACCCGAAAGGCTTGCCAGGTGACGGGCTGGCGGCGCATCCATTCGCCGCTTTCGCCGCGGTAGGCGGGGATACCGGATCCGGTGCTGCAACCTGCGCCAGTCAACACGAAGACACGCTGGTGGTTGCGGAAAAACGCGAGGAGAGCGGGGTTTGGCATTGAACGCGACACCTTCTGATTCTGCGGGCAGCGACCTTTTCCCGGCAAGCGGTCTGTATAATTTTCAGTGGGGAAGGTTGGCAGAGCGGTTTAATGCACCGGTCTTGAAAACCGGCGACGCTGCAAGGCGT
>CAZAVT010000322.1:0-1764 GCA_964488395.1 uncultured Burkholderiaceae bacterium
GCAACGCTCCCCGGTGGCGCCGCAGTTGCCGACCGTTGCCGAGGCGGGCGTCAGTGGTTACGAGCTGGTGGTCTACTTCGGGCTCCTGGCACCGGCTGCCACCCCTACGGCGCTTGTCGAGCGTCTGCATGCCGATGCCCGGACGGTGCTCGCCCTGCCGGAGGTGATGACCCAGCTTCGCAGCCTGGGTCAGGATCCTGTGGCGATGCCGCCCGAGGCGTTTGCGCGATACCTGCGAGACGAGATCATGACCTGGACCGAGCTGGTGGCGAAGACGGGTCTGAACATGGATTGAAACCTGGGCCGCTCTGCGGGTCGCGACATTCGTTTACCATCGACTCAACACCGTCTGTAGATAGGTTGCCCCTTGGACGCCTCCTCCCCAATCGAACGGCTGATTGCTGACCTGCGGCGTCCGGGCTGGATCCGTGCCGATCTCGATCTGTTGAGCCTCGGACTGGCCGACCCGGAGTCTCGCAGGGAGTCGCTGGTTCTCCTTCACCGGATCAATCATGCAAGCGTCGCCCACCAGCCCTGGCGTGCGTGCATCGATGACGAGTCCACGCTGATTCTCACGGCATCGTTTCTCGCCGAGGCGGTGTTGTCAGCGGGCGTCCCGGCTTTCATCGACGAAGCCCTCCTCCAGGGCCGCCGATTGGTCGCCCTCTGGACATCGGGCCCTACGGCGTTGACCCTACCCGGCGCGGGCTCGTTGGCCTCGGCCGATCGGCCTGTTTGTGCTTCGTCCGAATCAATGTTGAGGGTTGGAGCATGAGTGAATTTGGCGGCTGGCTGTCTTCAGTTCCCGGGTTACCGGCGGCTGCGTCCGATCCGTCGGTCGCGCAGGCGGGCGTCGAGTTCGAGACCGAGGACGGTCTGGTCAGGATCGAGCCTTGTGGGCCCCACCCGCAGGTCCGACTTGGCTTTATGGTCGACGCGCTCGAGCTGCAGGCCCCGTCGGGGGCGGGACTCTTGCTCGAACTGCACGAATTCAATGCGCAGGCGCGGTGGGCGCATGACGGCTGGGTGACGATCGACGAGGTCGATCAGCTTTGGCTGAATCTGATCCTGCCGATCGAGGACGTCAGAGCCTCGATGCTGGACCGTCTGCTGCGACAGGGCTTCGAGGTTGCGAACCGGATGGCGGGCCTGCTGCGAGAGGAGGCCACCGATGGGCGTCGAGCTCGATTGCAGGCCTTGATCGGAGGCCTTCAGCCATGAGCGGATTTTCGACCGGTGTACGGGGCGGTGTCGATGCGCATGCTCAGGCGCTCGGCGTGGCGCGGCTGCAGGCGCTCGAGCGGCAGCAAGCGGGCGACCTGTTGAACGGTCTTCGAGCCCATCTGGGAGACCGTGATGGCGTCTTGCGGATCCTGCATACCAGCAGCGACACCAAGGAGGTCAAGTTCAAGTCGGCCGGGTCGTTCAAGCGCGTCTTCATTTCGCCGGAGCGTCTGGGCAAGGCCGGCGAAGCCATTGAGCACCTGATGCGCCAGGCTGGCTACAGCGACGAGTCCATTGAGGCGTTCAGCGCGTATCGCGGAGCCCGGGGCAATCAGGGCGTCGAAGTGCGCCAGGTGCTCAAACACCTGAACCTTGGTCAACCGGTATCGGCTGCGACCCCGGAGCAGGCGCTCGATGCGGCTGGCGCCGATCGTGCTGGCGCGCGAGAGCTGGGTGCCGGAGGAGCAGGGACAGTCCGAGCCATCCGCTTTCTCGGTGAGCCGGCGGTCTACAAGGAAATGCACAGCGTCGGTGACGACG
>CAZAVT010000322.1:1774-4229 GCA_964488395.1 uncultured Burkholderiaceae bacterium
CCCGTCGACTTGCCCAGGCTGAAGCTCGCGTCGGGTCTAGATGGGCGTCAAGCGTCGATCGATTCGGAGGACTTCAGCCCCAGCATGCCGCTTCCTGGCCGTCCGCGGTTGGCTCGAACGGGCGATGTCGTCGCCAACTGGATGAAAGATGACATCAAGGGCGTGGTCAAGCCGCTCGCCTATGTGATCAAGGAGACGGGCGGAGCAGACCAGCCACCGGTGTTCCATGTGGTGCCCGCCGGCAAGTCCTTCAAGAACTGGGCCACGGATCGTCTGGTCAGTCATCCCGCGGGCAAGCTTGAGGTCCAGGGCTCGATCCAGCCTCGCGCACCCGGACGGGCCTTGTTGTCTGAGGCCCAACTTGAAGCGACCGATCGTGGGCAGCGGGCGAGTGGCGCTCGTCGCTTCAGCGAAGAGCAGCTCCAGATGATCGCGCGAAGCGGCTTCGAGGCGATCGAGTCTGGGGCGAGGCACGGATTTGTCTTTGGGGACATCAAGCCCGAAAACATCATGACTGACGGCAGCGACTGCAAGTTCGTCGACCTCGATGCGCTGCAAAAGGTCTCCAAGCAGGGGGGAGAGCCGAGCCTGGAAGCCCACACCCCTAGCTATCTGCTGCCCCTCGCGTTCCACAGTGCCCAACGCCGCGAAGCCCATCAAGCAGGCGTCGAGCGAGATCTTTACGCCTTCGGCATGACGTTGGTGGAGGCCGCGCTGCGCTCGGCGAGGCGTTACGACCTCGCGACATCGCTGACTTCGGTGGCCGTGGGGAGTACCAGCGCCCACGAGGCTAAGCAGCGATACCAACTTCATCGCACGGGCAGTGCCGAGCGAGCCTGGCTCGACGCTCGGGCGGTGCCTCCCGGGCGCCGGACGATCGATCAGGAGAACAAGGTCAAGGAAGGCTCCCCACTGTGGAACGATATCAAGTCCAGGCTGGGTGACTACCCTGTCGAGCCTGGCAGCGCGCTCGACTTCGGTCTGGAGTGCCTGCGCGAGGCGCTTCACTACGATTCGCGCGGGAAATCCAAGGTCTATGATCCAGCGCGCGCGGGCGACGACCACCCGCTGAAGGCTCTGGCCCAGCATCCCACGATCGCGGCGAAGGTAGCGGCACGCTAACTCTGCGGGGCTGTGGCTCGGTGCGCCGTGGCCCAACCGTGGGAGCTCCGTTCGAGGCCTGTCACGGTCCAGCCTTTGTCCTTGTTTGTCCCGTGGTTCAGCTTTACCGAGCCCTACCCTTTGAGTCATCGTTCCAGGTTTTGGAAAGCCAACGGACAGGAAAAGCAATGAAAAGGCAATCGAATCGAGAGACATCTGCCGGTCATCAGATCGCACTGGGCCTGGATGGGAGCCTGCGGTTTAGCAAGCGCTCGATGTTGAGCGCGAGCGGCGCGTTGATCGCGGCCGCTGTAGCGCCGGCGGGGCTGCCCCGTATGGCGATGGCGCAGACGCCTCGGACCGCGCTCGTCATTGCCGCCCAGATCGACGATCTGGTTGCTCTCGATCCGCATCACTCCTTCGAGGTCACCGGCAGCGACGCGCTCAAGAATGTCTACGATCAGTTGTTCGTCATCGACGAAACCAAGCCGACCGCCGAGCTGATGCCGGGGCTCGCCGAGTCGTTCAGCATTTCAGAAGACGGCAAGACGTTTACCTTCCGGATCCGTCAGGGTGTGCGCTTTCATTCGGGCAACGAGCTGACGGCGGCTGACGTGGTGTTCTCGCTTCGCCGACCGCTGATGATCAATCGCACGCCTGCCTTCATGTACCGCTCGGTCGGCCTCACCAAGGAAAACGCCGAGCAGACGATTCAGCAGACGGGCAATTTCGAAGTTCGGGTGACGTTCGATCGTGCCTATGCGCCCACGCTGATCCAGAACCTCTTTACCGCCACCATCGGTTCGGTGGTCGACAGCAAGCTTGTCCTGCAGAACGCGGGGGAAGACCTCGGCAACACTTGGCTCAATCGCAATTCGGCTGGCTCCGGAGCCTTCCGACTGACCCGCTATCAGCCCAACGAGAGCTACACCCTCGATCGCAATGACAACTGGTGGCGTGGACGGGCCAGCATGCAGCGCGTGATCGTACGTCACGTGCCCGAGGCGGCGACCCAGCGGCTGCTGCTCGAACGCGGCGATGTCGATGTTGCCCGCAATCTCACACCCACCGAGATCGCCGCGCTGCGGGGCCGGGCTGGCATCAATATCGAGGAGGCGCCGCGCGGCACGATCCAGTATTTCTGTGCCAACAAAGGCGACCCCACACTGGCCAATCCCAAGGTGATCGAGGCGATCAAGCTGTTGATCGATTACGACGGCATCGCGAACAACCTGCTGCCCGGTCAGGTGTTCCCGCACCAGTCTTTCATTCCGCGAGCCATTTTAGGCGAACTCGACAGCCGCCCTTGGCGTTTTGATCCCGAGCGTGCGCGTAAGCTGTTGGCTGAGGCCGG
>CAZAVT010000323.1:0-4190 GCA_964488395.1 uncultured Burkholderiaceae bacterium
GGCATCGCACTGGATCTTGTTGGCCGCCATGTTGTCGGGCGGGCGCGACTTGACGGCCTGGGCCGTCGCGGGCTCCTGAGGCTCAGCGGCACCGGAGGGTGCAGCTGGCTCAGCCGCCGGGGTCAAAGCCAAACCCGCTTGATCAGCGCGTGGATTCATGCGTGGCGCCCTTCGCGCAAGGCGGCGAGTAAGCGATCGGGGGTTACCGGCACCTCGTTCAATCGGACGCCGGTCGCGTCACGGATCGCGGCGAGGATCGCCGGCGCCGTCGCGATCAGCGCCGGCTCGCCCACGCCCTTGGCGCCCGAGGGCCCAAGCGGCTCCGGGTCCTCGATCAGGTGCACGATGATGGGTGGCACGTCGCCGAAGGTCGGAATCAGGTAATCGTGCAGATTGTCGGTACGCCCAGCGTGATACTCCTCCATCAGCGCGAGTCCGAGCCCCTGCGCGATGCCGCCGTGGATCTGGCCCTCGACCTGGGTGGGATTGATCGCCCGACCAACATCGTGAGCCGCGTGGATCTCGATGACCCGGACGGTTCCTAATTCGGTATCAACCTCCACCTCAGCAAACTGGGCTGCGAAACCATAGGTCGCGTAGGGCACGCCCTGACCATTGGCATCGAGCGGGACCGTCGGCGGGTCGAAGCGACCCTGCGCCGCTGCGACATGACCGCGCGCGTCGAGCGGCAAGGCCTCGAGCAAGACCCGGTTGACCGGACCCGTGGTGCCGTCGCGAGGAGCGCCGCACAGCACCGTGCCTTCGAGCCACAATCGGACCGGCTCGACAAGCCCGAGGTGCTCGAGCAGGCGCGCACGCAACGCCTCTCCCGCGAACCGAGCCGCGTTCCCCGAAACGAAGGTCTGGCGCGACGCCGAACTCTTGCCCGCATCGAGCGTCAGGTCGGTGTCGGCAATGGTTTGGTCGATGAGCGCAAGCGGTACGCCGATCGCATCGGCGGCGATCTGAGGCACGACGGTGTAGGTACCTTGCCCGATATCGACCGCGCCGTTATAGACCATGAAACGACCAGTGGGGAACAAGCCGATTTCCATGGTCGACGGATTGGCGATCACGGTATTGCCGATGCCGTACCACATGCAGGCGATGCCGAGCCCGCGACGCAGCGCAGCGGGCCGGATGCCGTGCGGATCGGAGTCCGACTGCCGCGCGGGTGCGATGCCTGCGCCCCGACCCAGTCGGGCACGGGCCGACCGCCAGGCCGGACGCAGCGCATCGAGACAAGCCCGTAATCCGACGCTCGCTTGAAGAAGCTGACCGGTCGCTGTGCGATCGCCTGCCCGCAAGGCATTGCGGTAGCGCAGCTCGAGCGGGTCCACGCTCATGGCCTGCGCGAGGTCATCGATCAGCATCTCACCGAGCAGGGTCGATTGCGGAACGCCAAACCCCCGGAAGGCGCCCGCAATCGGGTCGTTGGTGATGACCGCACGGGTCAGTGCACGCACCGCCTCGAATCGATAGGGTCCACAGGCATGGATCGGGACTCGGTTGGCGACCGTCGGCCCCCATGACGAGTAGGCCCCCGTGTTGAAATCGCCCTGGAAATCGTAGCCCAGGAAACGGCCTTCAGGATCGGCGGTGAGGCGAGCACTCATTTGCGCCGGATGTCGCTTGGTCGTCGATCGCATCGACTCGGGCCGATCGTAGACCAGGCGAACCGGTCGGCGAAACTTGCGCGCGGCGGCAACGAGCAGCGGCTGCACCGACAGGTCGAGCTTGCCGCCGAAACCACCGCCGACCGCTGACGGAATGATGCGGACCCGCTCGGGCGCCAGATTGAACATCCAGGCGATCTCGTCGCGGTCCATGTAGGGCGTCTGGGTGCAGGCAAAGATCGTCACCTGGGGACCGTCGCCCCGATCATCCCACCGCGCGTATCCAGCCTCGGGCTCGATGTAGGCATGCTCGATGTGCCGGGTGAGCATCCGCCCCTCGAGCGAAAGCGCGGCGGTCGAGGCGAGTGCCTCGACATCACCCTTACAGACCCGTCCCCGGCACAGGATATTGTCCGGCCAACGTTCGTGCACCGACGGCGCCCCGCTGGCGAGCGCTGCGGCGATCCCGGAGACCGCCGTGAGGGGTTGCCAGCGGATCGGCAAGCTGGAGGGGTCGAGCGCTTCGATGGCCTGGGCCTCGCCGGCAACCACCAACACCGCTTCGCCGAGCAAGCGCACTTCGCCCTCAGCGAGGGCGGGCTGATCGCGCAGATCAGGAAAAATCGCGAAGCGATTGCGGTCGATGTCGGCTGCAGCAACGACACCGGCGATCCCGGGCTGGCTCGCCATCCACGCGTCAAGGTCGCCCAGTTCGAACCGGGCCCGCGCGTGGGGGGCACGGATCACACGCAGGTGCAGCGCGTCAGCGGGGATCGTATCGGCCCCGTAACGTTCAGCGCCCGTGAGCTTGGCGCGAGCGTCAAAGCGCACCACACGGGCGCCGACCGCTTGTCCGGCTGCGACCCCCTCTATCGTGAGAGCCCCCGCGCCATCGACGGCGGCCGAGACCTCAGGCCGCGCGGCGCCCACCGCAAGCACAGCCTCGACGATCTTTCGGTACCCCGTGCAACGGCACAGGACGCCGCCCAAGCCGTCAAGCACCTGCTGCTCGGTCGGTTGCGGGTGCCGCTCGAGGATCTCGCAAGCCGCCATGAGCATGCCTGGGGTGCAGATGCCGCACTGGGCGGCGCCGTGCTCGGCAAAAGCCTGCTGCAGGTCGCCCAGTCGGCCATCGGCCGGCGCCAGCGACTCGACCGTACGGACCGATCGTCCTGCGCATTGCCCGAGCGCGACCAGGCACGAGCAGACCTGACGGTCATCGAGGAGCACGGTGCAGGCACCGCAATCGCCCGCCGAACAACCGATCTTGGTCCCCGTCAGCCCCAGTTCGTCGCGCAGCACATCGGACAGACGCCGTGCCGCCCGGTCGGCGGGCAACCGTTGCTCTCGGCCATTCACATGGATACTCAGCACGGCCTGCGATGTCGCAGTCACCGCGCCGTCGACGGGACGGTTCAAGATGCACTCCTTGAATCGAGAGCGGCGACGAGCGCGCGCCGGATCAGTTCACGCGCTGCCTCGCGCCGATAGACCGCCGTGCCGCGCACGTCGTCGATCGGCGCGATCGCTCGCTCAACCGCTCGCGCGGCCTCGCCACCTGGAGCCAGTTCGGCCTCGATCAACGCGGCAGCGGTCGCGCTCGGCAAGCCCGACAGCCGGGCCTCGATCGGCGCCAGCCGAAGGGCGGCCGCGGAGCAGGACCCGACCGCCACCCTGGGATTGAGGATACATCCGCGCTCATCGAAGTCCAGTTGAACCGCGACCATGGCAATCGAGATCACGAGATAACGACGATGGCCGAGCTTCAGGAACTGCGATACCGCCCGCTGGGAGGGGCGCGGCAGTTCGATCGCTGTCAGTAGTTCGTCAGCCGCGAGCGCGGTACGGCGATTGCCGAGCACGAACTGTTCGAGCGGCAAACGACGCGTCCCGCGCAGGCTCCTGAGCTCAAGCTCAGCCCCGAGCGCGAGGAGGGCTGGTACCCCGTCGGCCGCAGGCGAAGCATTGCAGAGGTTGCCGCCAAGTGTCGCCTGGTGCTGGATCTGCAGGCCCCCCACCTCCGCGGCGGCCTGGGCGAGCGCGCGTAGACCAGCCTCGTTCGCGAGGCTGCGCAGGTCAGCCCAGCTCGTGAGCGCACCGATTCGCAGCCAGCGTTGACCCTTGGTATCGACCCGCTCCAGAGTGCCGCGCAGGGTGTGGATTCGCGACAGATCGAGCATTGGCCGGGCGATTGGGCGACTGACATGGGCGGGATAGACATCGGTACCACCGGCCAGTACCTGCCAGAGCGGGTCGGCACGAAGTGCCAGCGCCTCGTCGAGAGTCGTCGGCGAACACAGTGGAACGGGAATGGGGACTGCGACCATCGTTGCCTGACCTCTGCCTTGATCGGGTGCCACACCACCAATGACCGGACGATGCCATGGCGTTGAGCCGGTCCGGGCTCTGATGAAGTGCTTACTTCATTATCTTGAACAAAAATTAGCCTACGGTAGAATTTCCGTCAATCTCGCGATACATTGCGCCGTCCAAAACCGCCGCTCCCTGAGGAGACCGTCTCATGACCCACGTGGTGACCGAGTCCTGCATCCGTTGCAAATTCACCGACTGCGT
>CAZAVT010000324.1:0-4162 GCA_964488395.1 uncultured Burkholderiaceae bacterium
TGCATGCGCCGGTTGCGTAGCGGCAGCGCGTGCTCGTGGATCCCGAAAGCGTTCTCGAACAGATTCATCATCCCTCCCGAAAAATCGGCGGTGTGACCGTTTGCCGACACAGGCCGTCGACGGCTCGAAGGGGTGGTTGCAAGTAACGTGCCATCGGTAAGCGGGGGTGGTCTTCAGCGGGCAATCAACCCAGCGGACGAATCGGCCGAACGGGCGTCTCGCCAGCGAGCGGCAAAACCTTGCCGCTGCCATTGCCGCCCGGATTGCCACTCGCAGCAGCGCCCGCCGAAAGCATCTGCCGGGCGTGATCGAGGAGCCCAGCGAGAATCGACTTGCGAGTGATCGGTTGACTGCGATCCTGGCGCTCATAAAGAAGCCTCGCCTGGGTCCCCGGAATCGGCAGCGGCGCCGTCGCCGCTTTTTCTTCGCGCGCGGCGGGCGTCAGGATCGTCAGGTACAGGTCGACCAAGCCGACCTGTGGCAGACGCTGCAGACCGTTATGTTCAAAATACTGATCAACCAGATCGAGTTGCTCCAGCACTGGCCGATCGAGAATTTGCTGTGGGGCCGCCGCGAGGCCAACCGCCGCGGCTCCCGCCTGTGGCCCTGAACAAAACTGGATGATGCCGAAGCAGCGCCCGTTGGTCGCACGGGGGTTGAAGCCATTGCTCTCCATCAACGCGACCGTCGCAAAGTCATCCGGGGAGAAGCGATACTTGTCCGCCATCGCCATGATGCGCTCGCGCACAGCCCCCCGATCCGTTGCGGGTACGTACCCCTCCTCCACCGCGCGATCAAGGGTGCGCTCGAGTGTTGGAAAACGTCGTCCACCGCTCACGGCCGAGGCGGTCGATATCGCCGGGAGCTGCACGCCCGCTCGCTGCTGGGCCGTCAGCAGGACATGGGCCACAGGTCGTGCGCTGGCGACCAACGGCATAGGCGAGCGACCCAAGGCAGCGTTCGGCAGGCCCGCGACCGCCTCAGGCTCCAGATCCAACCTCAGGGTTTGGCCGGCGTAAATTCGGTCGGGATCGGCGATGCCGTTCTTGCGGGCCAGCTCCGCCACGGCCTTGTTCACGTCCGCCGGACCGTGAGGTCGACCCAGCGCCTTGAGGCGGTCCGTCGCGATGCCGCTCAGCGTGTCGCCCCGCTTGATCTCGTAGGGCGGCGCTGGCGGGCGACCCGCCTGGCCCGTCGGCTTCGAAACCAACTGCGCAAAGCGCGTCGTGCCCGCGGCGGCAGGCGACGCCAGACTCCCGCTCACCGCCGTGCTGGTGGCTGCGGGCGCGATCGGGGAACTCCGGTCGTTGGAACTGATCTGCATGGGCTGCCTTGTCGAATCTGGCCCGTTTTATGCAAGCCCTGTGCCCGCCAGACCTGGTGTCGGTTTTCCGACCGGAAGAGACTCCGCCGGGCTGGACAGATTCATGGAGAGGCTGATGCGTCATTTGAAGTATTTCGCGAACGTGACCCTGATCGCGCTCTTTGCCAGTGCGAGCTCTGCGATAGCCCAGGCTCCGCGCGGCGCAGAAGCCGTCACCCGCCAGAACGCCGCCCCGACCCAGCCGAGTGCGATCGCGGCCCCCATCACCGACGCGGCCAGCGCCGCGCGAGAGGACCTCCGAGAGGCTGCCCGCGCTTGGATGGCCGACCAGCTTCGACAGCCTCTCGACAGCATCGAGATCGGTGCCCTGGACGCGCGCGTCGACCCGAGCGTGTGTGACGGGCCGTTTGCCTTTGACTTCCCGTTTCAAACCCGCACAACGATCAGGGCGCGCTGCCATCAACCCGCGCGGCAATTGTTTCTGCGAGCGGCGGTTGCCGCGCTCGAAGCCCGGCTCACGGTAAACCGCGATTTGCCCGCCGGCCACGTCCTTCGCGCCCAGGATTTGTCAACCCGCATGCTTCGCCAGGGTATCTCGAGCCCCCTCGATTCCTCCCAGGTCACCGGCAGGGCACTCACCCGATCCCTGCAGGCCGGCGAAGCGCTGGAACCACGCGACCTCGATGAGGTCGTCACGATTGCCCGCACGGTCGTCGCGCTTCGGGAAGGTGATCGCGTCACGTCCGCCATGCTTCAGCTCGATCAACTGCCGCGACGTAGCGCACCACCTGGCGCCCTGCTCGGGCTTGATGGCGCGGCGCTGACACTGAGGCGCTCCGTTCCCGCTGGGCATCTCCTGCTCGCCGATGACTTGATCGACGCACGACCTGTTCTGGTGGCCCGCCGGCACCTCATGCGTGGCGACCGACTCGACGGCTCTGCTTTCGAGATGGTCGAACGCGATCGCCGACAAGTGCCCCCGGATCACATCACGAGCGCCGAGGGTCTGGACCATGCGGAATTGATCGCGCCGCTTCGCGCAGGTGATATTCTCAGGAGCAGTCAGGTTCGGAGGAGCACGGTGGTTCGCAAGGGGCAAGTCGTGCTGCTGACGATCAACCGCTCCGGGATCGAGATCAATGTCCAGGTCGAAGCCATGGAAGACGCCCGGCTTGGGGACTCGTTCAAGCTGCGCAACCCGGATTCCGGCAAGACCCTCGCTGGGGTGGCGACGGGACAGGGCACTGCCCGCGCACTTTGACGCTAAAGGTTTCGGAACTGGTGTCGATCTATTTCTCGGGAAAGGCCATCCCGAGAACCTAAGGAAATAAAATGAGTAGCCCGATCAATAGCTTAGTCAGCTCCGCCCACGCACCGGCGACGGAGAGTCGAGGCTCGAGCAAGCTCGAAGCGAAGGGCTCTGCCCCGACTCGAACCACCGCCAGCGACGACAGCAGCGAAGTCGGCGAGGCAGCGCGTCTGGCGATGGACTCTCCAGAGTTTGACGCGGCCAAGGTCGAATCGATCCGGCGTGCGATCGCCGAGGGACGCTACCCGATCGATCCAAAGCGGATCGCCGAAAGCTTCATGGCGCTCGAAAAAATGCTCGGCCCCACGAGCGAACCGGATAACGTCGGCGGCCGATGAGTACGCCGGATCTGGATCGGTTGCTTGCCGCACAGGACCTCTGTGGGCGTCTGCGCCTGTTGCTCGACGACGAGTTTGCAGCCCTGCGCGAGCAGCAACTCGACCGCTTTGATCAATTGCAACTGCCGAAATCGCAGCTCCTGGCCGACCTCTCGGAAACGGTTGCCACCCATCAGGCACTGATCGCCCGTGGAGAGCAGCTGCCCACCGATTGGCTCTCCGCCTGGGAAGTTTTTCGAAGCTCGATGTTGGAGTGTCGGGATCTGCATCGCCGCAACGAGCTGCTGATCATGCGAAAACGCGAAGCCATCCAGGGGGCTTTGAGCGCTCTCGTCGGCGACAACGGCACCAGCGCGTCAGTTGACCTTTACGATCGCCTTGGCAAGGTGCGCCGCACGGCGCGGCGCAACGCCTACAGCCAAGCCTGATTCAAAGCGCTTTGGTCATTGGTCCGGGGGGCCAGGGACCATCCCCCGCAAACGATAGGCCCAGGCTAGAACGACGGCCACTGCGGTGTAACACTCGACCGGAATCTGTTCGTCAAGTTCCAGTCGCGACAGCAGGCCAAGCAGCACAGGATCTTCGGCAATGAAGATGCCCCTGCGGCGGGCCTCTTCGATGATCCGCTCGGCGAGTTCGTCATGGCCCTTAGCCGTCACGATCGGAGCATTAGTACTCGCACCATATTCAAGGGCGATGGCAGCTTTCCGACGCATCGTTCAGGCCCTGAGGTCAAGCGGCGCGCGTTCGGCGGGTAAGAGCGACTGGCGCTGCTGCACCCCCCCACCGGACTGATCGGGTCGCGCAGTATCGACGATACGCATCCCGTGCAGACGCAAGCCCGCTTCGGACAGTTCAAGCGCCAACTCGTCGCGAAATTGCTCGACCAGCCGTGCGATCTCGGGGCGAACAGTCCAGACCGTCAGATCGACATCGCGACCGACCACGCCGGTCTTGATCCAAAGATCGCCCAAAACCGGTGGTCGCAGGTGCAAATCGATGACATACCGGCGCGCACCCTCACCAGGCCGTTGTGATTCCCGCTCGAATCGGATCCAGACGGGCTCAGCATCGGCGAAAGGCATCATCATCGTGAAGACCTGCCGCTGATCCGACTGCGCCTGAACGGAATCAAGTTGGTGCCGCTCAATGTCGTCGATGGCCGATTCGACGTCATCGGCGGCAGTCGAT
>CAZAVT010000325.1:0-730 GCA_964488395.1 uncultured Burkholderiaceae bacterium
AGGTCGTTGAGTACGGGCCCAGGCACCTCGGTGAGCCTGGATCTGGCGGGTTCGGCGGGTCCGCAGTTAAAGGCGCGAGGCACGCTGACGTTGGGGGTGTTCGAGAGCAGCCTGAGCGGGACGGTGAGCCTTGGGGTGACGGGCAGCAACCGGGACCGGATCGAGGTGGGGATCGATCAGGCGCAGTTGACGATTGCAACGGGCAGTGCTGCCAGCGATATCAAGCTGACGGTGAGCGACATTTCTGGGGCGGTGCTGATCGAGAAGGACGGCGCCTCTGGGGTGCTGAGAGCCGGAGACATTGATCTGACCGATGGGGCAGGGGCGCCGTTTTCGGCGATGTCCTTTGGCGATGTGAAGGGCGTGGAGGTGGGTTTCAACACCACCGGGCGAGCCTCGCAGGCGACGATTGGTCAGCGCGGTTTTGACTACAGCAACGAGCAGTACCACGACTTTTTTGCGGTGAGCGCTGACCTCAAGCTCGATGTGTCGGCGGGCAGTGTGGGCTACACGCTGGGCGGGCGTTTTGGGATTTCGCGCCAGCCGATGGTGTTGCTGGAGGGTTTGGCGCCGCAGAAGGCGTTCGTGGTGACGCTCAAGGAAGGGCAGACGGCGCTGACGGTGGGTAGCGCGCCCGGTGGGGTTCGGGTGGGTCTGGGCGAGCTCGAGGGGGCGCTGATTCTGGCCACGCTGAACAACAAGTTCGGCGCGGCGGGCACGCTGACGATCG
>CAZAVT010000325.1:740-2068 GCA_964488395.1 uncultured Burkholderiaceae bacterium
ATCGGCGAGGTGAGTCTGACCAAGGCCGATGGGGTGAGCGAGCTGATTCCGGGGCTGTCGATTTTGCCAGTGGATCTGCCGTTCAGCTTCAATTTGTTCAAGCTCGAGTCGGGGCAGAAGCCCTCGAGCAGCTGGGGTTCGTTCAATTTTTCATTGCCGAGCTTTCCGCACTTTGACTTCAGCAACCTGAGCCTGCCCAGCTTCAGCCTGCCCAATCTCAAGCTGAGCCTGCCGAACCTGGATCTGAGCCGATTCAGCTTCCCGGACCTCGCCGCAGTGCTGCCCAGCCTAGGGCTGGAGCTACCGGGCTGGAACATTGCGCTGCCGGACTTCAACCTGCCCTCGCTCAAGCTGCGAGGCGATGGGCCGTCGATCGACTGGCCGAACCTCACGCTGCCGCAGCTGGTGTTCAACCTGTCGCGCCTGAATCTGCCAGGGCTCAATGTCGACTTCAGCAAGCTCCTCGCGGCGATCGACTTTAAGGCGATCGGCGGGATCGGCTGGCCGGAGGTCAAGCTGAGCGGGCTCAATACAGCCTGGAATCTCAACACCAATATCGACTGGCCGAACCTGACGCTGGCGGACCTGCTCGCGCAGCTGAAGGCGCTCAATCTGCCGGCGGTGAACTTCACACTGCCCACGAGCTGGCCGACGGTGCCGAGTTTGCCCTCGGTGCCCTCGATGGGCTCGCTCAAGCTGGCGCAGCTGGCGCTGGCGTTCCCGGAGATCAAGCTCGATTGGGCGAATCTGACGCTGCCCGAGCTGCTGCTGAGCCTGCCGCGGTTGAACATTGCGGGGCTGTCGATCGACTTTGACTTTGCGAGCCTGTTGCCGGCTTGGCCGAACGTTTCGCTGTCGGGTCTCAAGGGCTGGCTGAGTGGGGCCGGTAGCGGACTGAACGCGCCGTCGTGGCTGAAGGATCTGGATTGGAGCAAGCTCAGCTTGCCGGAGCTGGCGGTGTCGCTGCCCAAGCTCAATCTGCCGGGCTTTGACCTGGGCCTGTTGGGGCTGGGGGGGCTGCCCGACTTCAGCTCGGCGAGTCTTTCGAAGCTGCCGCTGATCGGCTCACTGGTGGACGATCTGCCGTTCAAGTTCAATTTCAACGAGGACGGGTTCTCGATCTACGGTCAGCTGGGGATCCGGTACCAGGACAACTTCACGCTGTCGGGCAATTTTGGGCTGGATCGCAATACCGCGAGCGGTACGATCAGTTTTCTCGCGCAGGATGCGACCGCTCGGTTGATGGTGGGCGAGTTTGGTCTGGGCGCTCAAGGCGCCAACGTGGCGCTGGTGCTCACCGGGCTGCACCTGGCCGGCATTACCTCCGT
>CAZAVT010000325.1:2078-4130 GCA_964488395.1 uncultured Burkholderiaceae bacterium
TGCCGCGCACCCTGGCCGTCGTGCATCGCGGCGGTCCGCTTGGCCCCATTACCATCACCGCGCGCGCGTTCGCCGGCGACGACGAGCTCGTGTCGCGATCGGCGCGCCTTTCGTTTGCGCGCGGACGCAACGTGGCGCTGGTGCTCGAGCCGGTGGGCTTTGCGCTGGAGGCGCGAGGCGAGCTGTTCACCCAGCTCTCAGAGTTCGTCAAGCTCTCGGCCGACGAAGTGGCCGTGCAACTGAACACCACCGGCAAGGCGTACACGGGTACGGTGGTGACGATCGGCACGATGAGTCACACCTTCGGCACGCTGGGCGTTGGTGCGCGCGGGGTGTCGGTCACCGGGGCCAAGCTCGCGATCGGTGAGTTCGTACAGGTGAGCGGCAACCTGGCCGTGAGCGACCAGGCGACCGACTTGACGCTGCGCTCCAGTAGCGGCACGAGCACGACGCTGACCGGGGCCAAGGTGCTGCGAATCGGCGGCAGCAATCTGAGCGCGTTCGCAGGCAATGGCGCGGGCAGCGCGCGGATGGGCCTGCAGATCAGCGACCTGGATTTCGGCTTGGTGCTGGTGACCGAGACGCTCGCTGCAGGCAGCACGGCGAGCCCGCGCAGTTGGATGGCGCTCAAGGGCAGCGCGGGCGGGATCAGCGTCGTCGGGGTCGATCAGCTCACGCTGTCGGCACAGACGCTGAGCCTGGAGATCAACCGGGCAAGCGCGGACGGGAGCTTGCTCGATTTTGCTGCGGCACCGCTCACCATCAATGCGGGCGCAGGCGATGAGGTCACGCTGGCCTTCGCAGCCTCCGAAGGCGCACTGCTGCGCGTGATGGGCAACCTCACGCTGTCGGTGGCGGGTTTTGTGACGGTGTCGGGCAATTTTGCGGTGGAGCGCACCCAGAGCACGGTGGTGCTGTCCTCGGGCGAGCAAGTGGCGGTGAATCTGCTGCGGGTGGGCGCAAGCCAGGTCAGCGCGTTTGCGGGCATCAACGGCACGGGCGCGGATCGACTAGGCTTTGATCTGTCGCAGATGGACTTTGCCCTGGCGCTGATGAGCGACCAGGCCAACGAGGCGCGTAAGTGGATGGCGCTGCAAGGCAGCGTGGGTTCGGCGGCGTTTGTGGGCGTGGATGGGCTCACGGTGTCGGTGCAGAGCCTGGATCTCGCGATCAATCGCAACCTGTCCGCGGCAAGCCCGGTGGCGCAGCCCGACCTTAAGCACGAGACGGTGCTCTCGCTCAAGCTGGGCCAGAGCGCAGGCACGCTGCTGCTGGGCTACGGCGGCCAACAGGTAACGATGCCGCTCGTGGCCAACCGCACGGCCGAGAGCACGCGCAACGATCTGCGCCGCAAACTCGAGGCACTGCTCACGCAGGCCGGTACGACTGTGGCAGACGGCGAGATCACCGTCACGGGCGACGAGACCCAGGGTTTCACGATCGTGTTCGGCGGCACGCTGGCCGGCCAGGACTTCTCGAGCCTCACAGTGAGCGGGCAGGCCCCGCAGGTGAGCGTGTCGGCCAGTGAGATCCGAGCCGGAGCACCGGCGCGCAACAGCGTGACGCTGAGCGCGCAGACCCAGAACACGCAACTGAAGCTCAACCTGGCGGGCGCGCAGGCCGGTACGGTGCGCTTTGGCTACGAGGGTTCAGAGCGCACGCTCGCCGTCTCCTCGAGTAGCAGCGATGCGAGCCTGATCGCGGCGATCGATGCGGCGCTCGAAGGCTTCACGGGCATTGGTGCCGGCAATGTCACGGTGACGGGCACACGGGCCGCGGGCTACACGATCACGTTTGCGGGCGCGCGAGCCGGACAGGACTTGAGCGCGATCACGCTGAGCTTCGAGCCGCAGGTGGCTACGGCCAGCGTGAGCGTGACGCAGCAGGGTCAGACCCAGCAAACGGGCACGAGCACGAGCGGCAGCAATGTGCGCGAGCGCCAGACGATCAGCTTTGCCAATGCGACCGGGCTCACGAGCGTGCGCTACACGCTGGGCAAGGCAGCAGGGGTGGGAGCGGCGAGCGCGCAGCTGGACTTCTCCAAGACGAGTC
>CAZAVT010000326.1:0-4129 GCA_964488395.1 uncultured Burkholderiaceae bacterium
TGGCTGCAGACCGATGTGACGGTCAACAGCCTCTCCGATGGCGGTGCGCACTGCGCGACCACCTGCGACTCGGGTATCACGACCTTCAATCTCGCCTACTGGACGCGGGATCGTCCAGCGGGGCGCGGCCCGCGGATCGCGCTCGCGAAAATGGTCCATGACCTCACCGCCCGATCGGCCGCGACGATCGGTCTGCATGATCGGGGAATCGTCGCACCCGGTTTTAAGGCTGATTTGAATGTGATCGATTATGACAAGCTGCAACTGAGACCGGTCCGACTGGTGCGTGACATGCCGGCGGGGGGGCGTCGGCTGGTGCAGCCAGCGCGCGGCTATGTCGCCACCCTCGTCAATGGCGTTGCGGTGGTGCTTGATGATGCGCCGACGGGAGCGCGGCCAGGCCGGCTGGTACGAGCCTGAATCCGATCGCGAGTGAACCGATTTCGAGGTATCAGACCAGGAGTGAACGGCATGCGGCCATTGAGCCTTACTCGTCTTGGCGGGACCTTCGCAGCCCGCGTCGAGGGGTTGGATCCCCGAGGCGCGCTCAGCGACGCTCAGATCGATTCGATCGATCAGGCGCTTGCAGAAGAGGGGGTGCTGGTCTTCCGCTGCACGCCGATGACCGATGATCAGCAGCAGGCTTTCATCGAGCGATTCGGGCCACCGTCTGAAGTGAAGCTCGCCGAGCTTCAGTCGGCGCGCTCGGCCCATCCGCACTTCTTTGATGTGACGACGGTCGAAGACGATGGCTCGCCGCTCGACCCAACGGGGCCGCGTGCGATGTACCTCAAGGCCAACTTGCTGTGGCATACCGATGGATCGCAGACGCAGCCACCGATCCGACTGACCGGCCTTTCTGCGCGGCAGCTTCCATCGGATCCGCCTGATACCCAATATGCCGACATGCGGGCCGCTTATGAGGCGCTCGACCTGGCGACCCGGCTGCGGATCGATTCGATGAAGGTTGAGCACAGCATCTTCCATTCGCGAGCGCTGATGGGCATGAAGGAGAGCGACTTCACTGCCGATGCGCGCAGACGCCGCCCGCCCGTCGTACACCCGCTGGTCCGGATCCATCCGCGGACCGGTTTGAAGTCACTCTACCTCGCAAGTCACGCCTCGCATGTGATCGGTCTGCCGATCGCAGAGGGTCGGGCGCTGATCGAGCGACTGACCGCCCATGCGACTCAGCCCCGTTTCGTCTACTCGCACCGTTGGGAGCCCGGAGACTTTGTGATGTGGGATGACAGCTGGACCATGCATCGCGCGACACCGTACAGCGGGCGAGAGCCGCGGGTTCTGCGCTGGTCGGGGGTGCGCGAAACCGCTGACGTCTAATGCGCTGAACGACCGAGGCGTCGAGTCCGGGCCAATCGATACAGCGCGCCGGCGCAGCCTGTATCGCCCGCCTCAGGGTGGCGCGAGCCTGCAGCGTCCCTGATCGAGGACCGTGACGTCGCGCTCTGGGACACGGCAGCGAAATGAAATCTGCTCACCATCGACCCAGAGGTCGGTTGCGATGCGATCGCCGGGATACACCACGGCGCTGAAGCGGGTACCGAAGCTTAGGATACGGGTCGGATCGTGTTGGCAGAGACCGGCGAGGATCTCCCGGCAGGCAATGCCGAGCGTGGCTGAGCCATGCAGGATGGGCCGTGCAAAGCCCATGGCGCGCGCGATCGTCGGGTCGGCGTGGATAACGTTGCGATCACCTGTGAGCCGGTAGAAGAGTGCGTGATGAGGCTCGGTCTGGGTGACACGCACCAGGTCGGGCGGGCGGGCGGGGAGGGGCGGAGGTGGTATCGGCGCGGGGCCGACGCTGCCGATCCCGCCGTCGCCGCGGCAGTAGTAGAGGTTTTCGAGATCGAACAGTGGCTGAGCCGTGGCTCGGTCACGAACCCGGGTGAGGGTCTGCACGAGGACACCTCGATCAGTGCCCTTGTCGAGCACGCTGACGACCTGGTGATCGGCGAGCAGTTCGCAGGCTGTTGGCAGCGGCCGGTGCAAGGTCAGCAACTGATCTGCATGGAGAAACTTTTCGACCTGCATTCCGATCTCAAAGATCAGGTTGTGGCGCGCGACAGTGACCGCCTGGGTGGGGACGCAGCGCAACCGGCCGCGCCGCTCATAGACGTAATCGAGCTCGACTTCGTCGAGCGGATCGCGGCCCATGCCGATCGCGAGCGCATAGAGCATGGAGTCACGCTCGGAGTAGGCGTAGGCGACGTTGTGCGCCTGTTGAGCGATCAGCCGCTCCAGTGCGATGGGCATGGTGGGCGTCTCCTCAGTCAGGGGGCGATGCTGCGACCGCCCAGAGCCGCTCGGCGACTGGCGCCATTTCAGCGGGCTGTCGGTAGAGTCGGATTTCGACCGCCGCCTCCCAGGCGGCATCGCCTGCCGCCACCAGTTCGCCGCATTCGAGTTCGTCGGCAATGAGGGTAAGGGGCAGCCACGCGAGGCCCCGCCCGTCGATCGCCATCCGCTTGAGCAGCATCGCGTCGTGAGCGGTGAACACGACTGAGGTGATCGGAGGCGACGTACCCCTGGCACCGGATGCGAACAGCCGGTGGAACAGGGCCCGGGTGATGCGTCCCAGCCCCGAGTGTTCGCTGTACTCGAGAAGCGGAAGCATCTCGGCTCGCATCAGGCTGTGCAGGGCGGTGCCATCGGCTGCACGCGCCGACACCGGAAGCAGTCGGTCCTCGCCGAGCCGCAGCATTGGGTGGGCGCCCTCATCGAGCCGACCGGGCACTTTGGGGTGACCGTAGCAGAGCATGAACTGGGCGCGCCGCTGAAGCATCAGATCCTCGCAGGCCTGGTAATGATCGGCCATGGTCTGGATCGGTCCCGGCCGCAGCTTTTTCTCGAGGGAGGCGAGCCAGCGCGGGAAGAAAGTGATCGCGAGGACATGCGTGCAGGCAAATCGGAGCGTGGCCGCTGCCTGATCGTGGGCCTGTCGGGCCTTGATCTGGGCCGCCTGAAGGGTGGCGAGCACCTCCCGCACGAGCGGAAGCAGTCGTCGGCCGGCGGCGGTCAGGACGGTGGGATGTGTGCTCCGATCGACGACTTCGACGCCCACCCAGTCCTCGAGCGAGCGGATGTGACGGCTGAAGGCTGGCTGGGCGATCGCGCGGATCTCTGCGGCCCTCGAGAAATTCCCGGTTTCAGCCAGCGTGACAAAGTCCTCGAGCCAGTCCAGATCGAGCGGTCGGTTACCGGGCCCCATGATGTGGATAGTTGTATGCGATCTTGGTATTGGACGCCTTTGCATCGGCCCACAGATGATGCCGGCCAACCTAACCCCGTCTCGAAAGGCTTGCTGTGCCGACTATCGCCAACTACCGTGGGATCATACCTGCAATCGCCTGTCCCTTTACCCGCGACCACCGGATCGACGAGCCGGCCTTGCGTCGGCTTGCATCCTGGTTGGCCGATCAGCGCGGCGTGGTCGCGGTGATGACCAATGGGCACACCGGTGAGGTTTTTTCCCTGCTTGCGGAGGAGCGTGCCCAAGTGACGCGGATCGTGGCTGACGAAGTGCGCGGCCGGATTCCGGTGATCAGCTCGATCGTCTGCGAGGGAATCGGTGAGGCCAGGGTTCACGCTCGTTTGGCTCGTGATGCTGGCGCTATGGGCCTGGACGTGATGCCGCCGCACCACTGGCTTCGGTTTGGTTATCGGCCCGACCATGTCCGCCATTATTTCGAGGCGATCGCCGAGACGGGTCTTGATCTGATCGCGCATGTCTATCCGGCCTGGACGCGCGCTTCCTACAGTACGAGCGTGATGGCTGATCTGGCTCGTATGCCGGCGGTGAAGGCTTTCAAGGTGGGTCAGCGCGACATGAACAAGTACGCGGCCGATGTGGCTGCGGTTCGCAGGTCTGATCCCTCGAAGGCCTTGCTCACCTGCCACGATGAGTACCTGCTCGCGTCGATGGTGCAGGGCGTCGACGGTGCTCTGGTCGGCTTCGCGACCTTCATCCCGAACCTCATTGCAGATCTCTGGCAGGCAGTGCGCGACGGTGATCTGCATCGTGCGATGGCGATCCAGGCGGTCATCACACCGCTCAAGGATGCGGTGTACGGCGGTGGTGAGCCCACCGGCGAGGCCCATGCCCGGATGA
>CAZAVT010000327.1:0-4122 GCA_964488395.1 uncultured Burkholderiaceae bacterium
GCCTTGCACGATGCCTGCATCGAATGGCGAGAGATCGAGGCGATTTACTGCGCCCATATGTATGCGGGCACCGGTGCCGGACAGCGGATCTGTGCGATCCTGGGACAGACCGGCATCCCGGTGATCAACGTCGAAAATGCGTGTTCATCAGGCGGGGCGGCAGCCATCCTTGCACGCCAGGCTCTGGCAAGCGGGGAGCACGCAACGGTACTTGCGGTCGGTCTCGAAAAGATGCCCCGTGGCTTCATGGACATGGACTACTTCGAGCCCTGGCGACAGCATATTGGTCATGCGGTCAACCCGGCACAATTTGCATTCGCAAGCCGGCGGCTCATGCATGAGCAGGGCATCACCGAAAGGCATCTGGCTCTGGTCGCCGAAAAAAACCACGCGCATTCGGTTCATAACGACAAGGCGATGTATAGAAAGCGATTCACGGTCGACGAGATTCTCGCGAGCCCGATGATCGTCGATCCGCTGCGCCTGCTGATGCTTTGCGCACCGAATGAAGGGGCCGCGGCAGCGGTGCTGAGACGCCGCGCCGCGCGGCCCGGTGATGTCCGGCTGATTGGTCATGGGCTAAAGACGGCGACGCGCGACCAGCCGCTCGGCGAGCATATGCCGACCGATTCGCCCCTCCGTTCAGACCAACCCAGCGTGACCCGCCGCGCGGCCGACCAGGCCTTCGCAAGAGCGGCCATTGGCCCGCAGGACCTGGACGTTGTCGAGATGCAGGACACCGACAGCGGCACAGAACTGATCAACATGACAGAACTGGGCTTGTGTGAGCGCGGTGCCGCTGCAACCATGCTCGAGTCCGGCGCGACACGCCTGGGCGGCCGGTTACCCGTCAACCCCTCAGGGGGGCTACTCTCCAAGGGCGAGCCGGTGGGGGCCTCGGGGCTCGGACAGATCTACGAGGTGGTGAATCAATTGCGAGATCGCTGCGGCCAGCGCCAGGTGCCTGGCGCGCGATTGGGGCTCACGCAGGCCTTGGGCGCAGGTGGCAATTGCAGTGTGCTGGTATTTGAGCGCTGTTGATCAGTCGTCTGAGAGGATGAGCGGACCACCCGATGTCAGACGGCAGCCGCCAGCCCGACCGGATTCGCCCGAAACACCTCGCCGGTACCCGTTGTCAAATACAAATCGCCCCGGTCGGCGCCACCAAAGCCGCAACGCATCGGCAAATCGGTGGGGGCGGGATGCTCGGCGAGGCATTCTCCCGATGGTGAGAACACTATCAGGCGAGGGCCAGGACCGCTTGCGGTCCAACCTGCGCAAGCGACGACGCGACCCTCGCGGTCGACGCAGAGCCCTTCGATGCCGCGCTCGCCGCTTGGGAAAGTGTGCAGCACCTGCGTCGCCAGGACTGCGCCGTCCGGACTGAGGCGATAAGCGCGCAACGTACAGGGCTCCATCTCTCGCTCGACGTCACCGTCTGCCACATAAAGCATCGTCTGATCCGGTGAGAACGCCAGCGCGCGCGGTGCCCGCGTATCCGATGTGATGCGGCTCAGGCTCCAGCGCCCAGCCTGGTCGCGCTCGAGACGCAGCACCGAGGCGTGATCGAGATAGGGAAAGATACCGTCAGGACCAAAGGGTGGGACCGTATTGTGAGGATCGGCAAACCAGATCCGACCCCGGCGATCGAGCACCAGATCGGTCGGCTGATTGTGGTGCTGACCGTCAAGCAGCTCGCAGGTCGGCACCGTCGATCCGTCCGGTAGGAACCGGATCACGCGCCGACCACCCTCCTGGGCGCCAAACACCGATCCATCCTGGGCTACCGCGATTCCGTTGGTACGGCCGGTGTACCTTCTGAACTCGGTCAACTGCCCATCCACCGGGTTCAGACGCAAGATGCGCTCCTCCTGGACCACCGAAAAAAGCATGGCCCGTCCATCCCAGGCCAGTCCGCCCGTGCGTCCCCTAAAAGGTCCTGCGACGCGCTCAAAGCTCCAGTTCATCGTCCCTCCGCTCTCACCAGGGCACCGCACCAGGAATCGGCATGCGGGTGCGGGTCAACCACCCCAGCATTGCGATATAGAGTGTTCGTCGATCGTCATCACCGAAACAGAAGTTGCCCGGATGGCCTGGCACCTTGAGTCGGGCAATGACCTCGCCATCGGGCTCGTGAATCCAGATCCCGCCTGGCCCAGTGGTGTAGAGGCGTCCCTGAGCATCACACTTCATGCCATCCGGGATACCTGGATCGGGATGCGTCTGGCGCACAAAGAGACGTGAAGGGCCGACCCGACCCTGCGCATCGAGATCGTAGACCCGGATGAGGCGCTCGCGCGTGTCGTTGACGTAGAGCTGAGTCTCGTCCGGGGACAGGCAAATCCCATTGGGATAGACGAACTCATCGGTGAGCAGATGCAGCACACCGTCGGGCGCGATTCGGAACACCCCCTGGAAATCGAGGTATTTCTGGAGATCATCGCCGACCATCCCGACATTGACCAATCCACCCTGTGGGTCTGTGAAGAAAATCGAACCATCGGACCGGACGCAGATGTCATTCGGGCTGTTGAGTTTCATGCCCTGCCAATGCGAGGCAAGCGTCGTCCGTGAGCCATCCGGCTCGAGGCGCCAGACCGTGCGCTGGCCCCAACCTGCGACCAGCAGGCGACCCTCGCGATCCATGCACATGCCATTCGCATGCCCCGAGGGTTCAAGGGCTACTCGCTGTCCATGCGCAGGATCCCAGGTCTGTATCGTGTCGCCGCAGATGTCGGAAAAGAACAGGCGTTGATTGCGCCGATCCCACGCCGGACCTTCGCCAAACAGGATGTCGCGGCCGATCACCTCGAGCGCCAAGGTCTCGCCAAACAATTGGGCCCCGCGCGCAGACCGCATATCGACTTCCATGGGGATAGTCTGACCGAAGGGTAGCGGTACCGAGTAAGCCATGTTGTCAGACTCCAGTCCAGGCCTCTTTGGCAAATGCCTGATCATCGGTCACGACGTCGATCAGGACGGGCCGGTTGGCCGAGAGGGCCTCGCGCAACGCTGTCGGCAGCTCCTCGGGGTCTTCGACCCGCAGCCCCATGCAGCCGAATGAGCGCGCAACATCAGCAAAGTTCACGGAATTGAATCCCCACATCTCGCGGGCCGCAGGCGGCTGCTTACCACCGTAGGCCGCATCGAAATGCGGGATCTCCTGATTGAGGGAACTGTTGTTATTGGCAATCACCACCAGATTGATCCCGTAGCGAGCCGCAGTCTCGAGCTCGGCAATGTGATAGTAAAGCGCACCGTCACCCGCAAAACAGACGACCGGGCGATCGGGAAGCGCGCATTTCACACCCATCGCACCCGGCAGCGACCAGCCCAGGGACCCTGCAGCACGGATCAGTCGCTGGCCAGGACGGGTCAGGTCGACCATCGTCCCCGCCCAGATACCCGAGTGACCTGTGTCTGCAACCAGCACCGCGTCAGCGGGCAAGGCCCGGGAGATCTCGCGCATCAGGCGCTCGGGCCGCATCGGCTGCGACGACGCGCATCGATGAGGCTCTTCGTCGCGCTGCCACTGTCCAACCAGCTCTCGCACCCTGGCAAGCCAGCGAGCCCGATCCGGAGAGATTGGCAGCCCACCTCCGTCGAGCATTTGCTGCAAAACCGTCTTGGCATCGCCCAGCAGAGACACCTGCGTCGGGTAATTACGACCAAGCTCCCGCGGATCGATGTCGAGATGGATCACTGACGTACCGGCTCGGGGGACCCGCCAGCGTGCGGTCACCTGGCTACACGTGTGGCTGCCGATGAAGAACACGAGATCGGCCTCGACAACCGCACGATTGGTGCACTCTCTCGAGTAGCCACCAACGACCCCGATCGACAGCGGATGGTCTTCGGCGATCGTGCCCTTCGCATTCAGTGATGTTGCAACGGGAATCGACAGCTGCTCGGCGAGCCGCACCACTTCGGCCTGAGCCTGGGACCACATCACGCCGCCACCGGCCACGATCACCGGCCTCTCCGCTTGAGCCAAGAGCATACGGGCCCGCGCGACATCAAGCGCATCAGCGAGGGGCCGAAACGCCGGCACTTGCGTAAATCGCTGATCGGTGGCCAGACTCAGTTCGGCCTCGGCCTCGGTGACTTCTGCATGGTGACCCT
>CAZAVT010000328.1:0-4117 GCA_964488395.1 uncultured Burkholderiaceae bacterium
AGGCTCGGTCGACTACTCGAACGTTTACACGCTCGATCTCGGTTCCATCGTGCCCGCTCTAGCGGGTCCGAAGCGTCCGCAGGATCGGATCGAGATCGGTCACGTATCCTCGACCTTCGCCGATCTCTACGCGAAGCCAGCAGGCGAGAACGGATTCAATCTACCTGCCGACACGCTCGACACGGTGCACAAGACCGCGAGCGGCATGGAACTGCGCAACGGCGATGTGCTGATCGCGGCGATCACGTCCTGCACCAACACTTCTAATCCCGGCGTCCTCCTCGCGGCAGGTCTGCTCGCCAAGAAGGCCGTCGAGGCGGGGCTGAAAGTCAAGCCTCATGTCAAAACCTCACTCGCCCCCGGATCGCGGATCGTCACCAGCTACCTTGAGAAGGCAGGGCTGCTTCCCTATCTGGAGAAGCTGGGCTTTGCCGTGGCGGCCTATGGGTGCACAACCTGCATCGGTAATGCCGGCGATCTCTCGAACGAGATCAACGAGACGGTGACTGCGAACAACATGGTTTGCTCGGCGGTGTTGTCGGGTAACCGCAACTTCGAAGCGCGTATTCACCCGAACCTCAAGGCCAACTTCCTCGCCTCGCCACCGTTGGTCGTCGCTTATGCGCTCGCCGGTAACGTACGGGTCGATCTCATGACCCAACCAGTCGGCAAGGGCAAAGGCGGCCGCGATGTCTTCATCGGTGATATCTGGCCCACCAGTGCCGAAGTCAACAAGCTGATGAAGTACGCCATGGATGCCGGGACTTTCCGCAAGAACTACGCCCAGGTCAAGGACCAGCCGGGCAAGCTCTGGGAGAAGATCAAGGGCACCAAGGGTCAGGTCTACGACTGGCCCGCTTCCACCTATATCGCACGCCCGCCGTTCTTCGATGGTTTCGAGCTCGCGACACCCTCGGCCCAGGGTTCGATCAGCGGCGCCCGGGCGTTGGCTTTATTCGGCGACTCGATCACGACCGACCATATCTCGCCCGCTGGTTCGTTCCGTGAGACCACGCCGGCCGGAAAGTTCCTCATCGAAAACGGCGTTGCCAAAGGTGACTTCAACACCTACGGCGCACGGCGTGGCAATCATGAAGTGATGATGCGCGGCACCTTTGCCAATGTCCGCATCAAGAACCTCATGCTGCCCGCCAAGGCCGACGGCAGCCGCGTTGAAGGAGGCGTCACGATTCATCGCCCGAGCGGCGAGCAGGTGCCTATCTATGACGCCGCGATGCGCTATATCGGCGAGGGTACCCCCACCGTCGTGTTCGGCGGCGAGGAGTACGGAACCGGCTCATCGCGCGATTGGGCGGCTAAGGGCACCCAGCTCCTGGGCGTCAAGGCGGTCGTGGTGCGCAGCTTCGAGCGCATCCATCGCTCAAACTTGGTCGGCATGGGCGTGCTTCCGCTGCAGTTCAAGGGCACCGACAGCTGGCAATCGCTGGGCATCCAGGGCAATGAGACCTTCGATATCGAGATTCCCGCGGAGTTGAAGCCCCAGCAGGACATCGTGATGACGATCCGGTCGGCCGATGGCAGCACCCGACGGGTGACCTTGCTGTCCCGGATCGACACCGCGATCGAGGTGGATTATTTCCGTCACGGCGGTATCCTGCCGTTTGTTCTGCGCGACTTGCTCGCCGCCTGAGGCGAGCCCTGAATCTCCCGCTGCTGAGTCGACGGCACAGCAGCGGGAGATCGCCTGATTGGCGATCATTCAAGACTCAGATGCAAATCTCCGAACCAGGTATTGAAACTGGCTCGGGTCTGGTCGCCGTCAGCGCCCACGGCGAGCGCAGTCAGGGCAGGCGTGGGCCCTCGTCCGTACTCCGATCCAAAGGCCGCCCGGAAGTCCTTCGCGATGTCGCGGGATTCCTCGTACCAGCGATCGGGTTGGGCCTGCTCCCTGGCGACAATCATCCGGACTCGACGGGTATAGGGCGAATCGATGGGATCCGGACTCGCCTTGCGGTCGTACAACAGATACACCAGGGTCGCGGCGTGTAGCGCGGGATCGTGCAGGACCCTCCCCGCTCTCAGCATCCAGCGATCCCCCAGGGGGAGTCGCTCGAGCGGATAGTCAAACATCAGGTAGATCCGCGCGGCAAAGTCATCCGCCGCGCGAACCCCCGGCTGACCGGGCGGGAACCGGTCGGAACGCCAGCGCCAGGCAAGCCGTTCAGCCACCAGAGGCCCAGGTTCGAAGCGATAAATCAGGGCCGATGCCGATCCGTCGACTTGAGCCCACAGGACCGGCCCGTTCGAGCTGCCCAGCTGACCTGCTGGATCGGGCGCAACCGAGAATTGATTGGGTGTGATCGAGGCAGACTGCTGGTGATGCCACCCCGCAAGGCTCGCTCCTCGGTCGGTCCAGCCCGCACCAGGAGCAAGGCTCGAAAAGCGACTCGGGCTGATCTCCTGCTGAACGACTAAAGCGGGCTGCGACGCCAGGGCGACGGCACGACGGCCGAGCAGTGTTCCTCCCAACAGCGACAGGGCCCACTGCCCACCCCGTCGGCGAGCGCGCTGGCGTCTCTCTCCCGATGTCAAGCGCGAGCCCCCGAATGCACGTGCGCCCGCCACCGCTCCCAGTCCTTGAGGGTGTCGACATCCCAAAGGGTTCGTAACTGGCGAATCCGGAGTCCCGCTGCGGCTGCCCGAGCGAGCGTCTGCGGCAACACCTGGTCAGTTCCCCACGCCACACCATCGAAAACCGGCAATCCGGGCCGACTGGCGCCGATGAGCGCGTAGCCGCCGTCCTCGGCAGGGGACAAGACCAGGTCGGCTGCATCGAGCGATGCAAACGCCGCCTCGAGATCGCTTGGCTCGAGAACCGGACAGTCGGAACCGATCAGCACCGCGCGGGCATGCGACAAGAGCGCCTCATCCAGCGCAGCGGCCATTCGCTCACCGAGTCCGCCCTCCGACTGAGGCGCCAGTTGCAATCCAAAATGGGCGGCCAGGTGCGCGCACTCGCCGGCATCATCGGTACCGGCGATCTGCAGTAACCGGGTCTCGGCCTCGACTCGCGCGACGATCGACAAAGTCCGCGTGAGCAGCAAACGATGAGTATCGAGGGCCCGATCGGGGCCGAGCACAGCCGCAAGCCGGGTCTTCACCGCATGCAGGCGAGGCACACGGGCCAGGACAATCAGGCAACGTGAGGGCGAAGCAACGGTCGCGCTCAAACCCGCTTCCCATAGTAGATCCGGTGCAAGCGCGAGGCCGGTACGCCGCTCCAGAAGAGCAGGCGCAGCCACCACATCAGCAGAATCGTCCGCAGGGCGCCTCTCGTTTCCCAACGTCGTGCCGACACCAGAACCCGCTCCTTGAGAAAGGCACCAGGGAGTTGCGCCCTTCGCAATCGGCCGCAAAACTCCACATCCTCCATCAGTGGCAGATCGGCATACCCTCCCATCACATCGAAGCTTGCGCGCCGGATGAAGATCGCCTGATCACCGGTCGAGACGCCCGTTAGGCGCGAGCGACAATTCATCAGCGCCGCCACCAAACGGATGAGCGGCCGATCACTGTCGAGCTGGACATCAAACCGGCCCCAGACCGCGCCCGCATCGATGGCCGCCAAGACCACGGAAGACCAGCCCGGAGCCAGCTGCACGTCCGCATGCAGGAATAAAAGAACCTCATAGGCGCCCGCACGGGCGGCACCGGCATTCATCTGTGCAGCACGACCGCGTCGCGCCGCCATCACGCGCGCTCCCGCCGACGATGCGCGCTCCACCGTGTCATCATCGCTGCCGCCATCGACAACCAAGCAGCGAACGCCTTCGGCCTGAACACGCCGCACCGTATCGGCAATCCTCAGCCCTTCGTTGAGAACCGGGATGATGACGGCTATTCGTGAGGACACGGCCCGACGCTCAAGCAATCCTGCAGGTGGCAACCATCATTCGCAGGTGCTAGACATCCGGGCCATCAAGCGTGGGCCTCGGTCGGTGCAGCGGCCAACGCTCCCCCACAGGAGCTGCCCTGCCCCGCGGTGCAGCCAAAGCAGTGGTCAGCCACAGCAATCGGCAGGCCGCTCAAGTCGCGACCGATCAGATCCCTGATGTGCAGACTCGAAGCGCCTGGCCTCCCCATCCTCAACCCAAGC
>CAZAVT010000329.1:0-4099 GCA_964488395.1 uncultured Burkholderiaceae bacterium
TCATCTTCAGCGGCCAGACAGGCACGCCCGCCGGGCTGTTGGCGCTCGACTCGAGGATCCTCGCGCTGTTGGCCGCATAGCTGCTTCCCGTGTAGACCATCGCGAAAACGGCGGGGAAATAGAACAGGAAGTAGAGCACCAGATCGACCCGCGCCTGGGTTCGCGGCGCCCAATTCCTGTAAAGGAAGTCGCCACGGACATGCGAGCCTCTGACGACTGCATAGGCGCCCGACATCATGAACATCGCGCCGTAGAGCATGTAGCTCATGTCGAAGGCCCAGACTGTCGGGCTGTTCAGCAGATAGCGCATGAACACCTCGAAGCAGGTCGAGGCAGTCAGCACCAGGATGCACCAGGCAAAGGCCTGGCCGACCGACTTGCAGAAAATATCGATCGCCTTGATCAGGTTGACCACGGTTTGTCCCCTGAGGCTTTGGGTGGAGGAGTCATCTCAGGCTGCCCGGCTCCGGGCAGGGGCTGACCGGACTCCGGTGCGTGGGATGCTGCGCGCCGGGTCCGGTTTCAGAGTCGCAAGCCGATCAAACGGGCAGCTTGATCTTCTGGACGTGCTCGTAGGCCATCTTGTAGTCGGCTTCGTTGGTGAAGTGATAGAACCCGACCCGGCGGGACCAGGCCTTGAACGAGTCATTCACCTTCTTAAACATGGGATCTTCGGCCTCGAGCTTGGCAGTCACCTTGTCCCAGGCCTCGAGCTGACCCTTGTACACATCGGAGGCCGTCCGCGAGACCTGAACCTTGTGCTTGACGATCAGCTCTTGCAGGTCCTTCGAGTAGTTGTCGTGGGCAATCGCGATGTTTGCGGTCGACGCCGCCTCGGCCGCGTACTTCAGGATGGCCTTCAGGTCCGCCGGCAGGGCGTTGTACTTGGTCTTGTTGAAGATGATCTCGAAGAATTCCTGGGCCTGATGAAATGAACCCATCGAGTAATACTTCGCGACATCTTGCGCGCCGAAGCGCATGTCAGCGGTCGGGTTGTTGAACTCGAACGCATCGATCACGCCACGCTGCATGGCCGGGATGATTTCGCCGCCGGGCAGCTGTGCGACCGCCATGCCCATCTCCTGCAGGAGATCGGCGGCCAACCCAATGGTGCGGTACTTGAACCCGCGAAGCTCCGCCGCCTTGCGAGGCGCAGGCTTTTTGAACCAGCCCAGGGGCTGCGAGGGCATCGGGAAAGCGAAGAAACCCACGACGTTCAGGTTGAGTTTGGCGCAGAGCTCGTCCCAGAGCTGCTGTCCACCGCCCTGGTGGATCCAGCTGAGTCCGATCTCGGGTGTCGCACCGCTCACTGGGCCGGTCCCAAAGAGGGAGGCGACCTTGGATTTCCCATACCAGTAACCCGACACATGGTGGCCCGCATCGAGAACGCCGTTACTCACCGCGTCCATGATTTCGAAGGTCTTGACCACGGCGCCAGTGGGCAGGTAGTCGATGCGCAGACGACCGCCGGCCATCTCGTTGACCCGAGTGACGTATTGCTGGGCCATCTCGGTGAAGATCTCGTTGGGGCCCCAGGCGCCCTGCAGCTTGAGAACGATCGGTGACTGCGCGACGGCGATCATCGGAAAGCCAGCGACGGGTGCAACGGCGGCGGCGGCGGCGGCCTTGCCAAAGAATCGACGACGACGCGTGGCCGCACCGCCTTCGGTGGTGCTGTTTTCCCCGTTCGGTCGGGCGCGCTCGGATGGATCGGTGTACATCAGGAGTCTCCTCGAAGTGCTTGAAAAGTTGTGGGATCCGGGAACTGTGCGAGACAGGTCAAGCCCGCGATGGGGCAGGGCAATGAGCCAGAAAACATGCCCCCCGTTACAGAGGTCGCCCGAGTGTATCCATTTGCCGGATCCCCGGCCAGCCACGGGGGATTGCCCGCTATTCGGGCGCGGCGCTGATCCTGCCGGTGACGCCCGAGCGTCTAACGGAGTACGGAACCAGCGAGGAGCGCGAGGGGCAGGGTGATCAGCGCGGCGAAGGTCGAGGCGGCGATGGCTGCTGTGGCCTGGTCGACGCCGATCTGATAGCGCTGGGCGATGATCAGCACGGTTGCCCCGATCGGCAGCGCAGCGGCAGCGATGGTCACGGCCAGTGGTAGGCCACGCAGCCCGAGCGCAAGGCCGAGGAGCCCGGCCAGCAGTGGGTGCACGAGGTTCTTGAGGAGCACAAAGCCGAGTGACGCAGACCCAATGCGCCGACGCGCCTCGACAGGTGTGCGCGCGACGATGTGCGCGAGGCTGATGCCGACCATCAGCAGGGCCAGCGGGCTGAAGGCTTGTCCGAGCCATTGCAACGGGTGGTCGATCAGTGCTGGCAGACTCGACGCGGTTTGTCCCCACGCGAGTCCGAGCAGAATCGGCAGCGTGATCGGGTGCAGGATTGCCCGCCGAAGCGCCTGAGCAGCGACTGTGTGCGGACGCTGTGGGCGCGCGCCGCCGCGCCCGAGCAACTCGAGCAAAACGGTGACCACGCTCAGCATCAGGAGGGAATGGGCAGAGACGATCGCGAGCAGCACGACCAGGCCCTGTTCGCCGAAGGCGAGCCCGACCAGCGGGACCCCGATCATGACCGTATTGCCGAACGTCGAAGTCATGGCCGAGGCGAGCGCCCGCTGGCCGCGCCCCAGGGAAAGGGCGACGCCGGTAAAGATCAATAGCTCGGCGCCCAGGTAGGCAAGGATGGCAGCATGCAGACCGGAAAGGTCCAGATTCATCGTTGCCATGGTTCGAAAGAGCAGCGCTGGACAAAGCACACCGAAGCCGAGTGCGGCGAGCTGCCGGGCGCCCTCGCGATCAACCCATTGTCGATGCCCGGCAAAAAAGCCAGCCACGATCAGTCCGATCACCGGGAGCATGGCTTCGAACAACGCGCTCATCAGCGGCTGATGCCCGCCTTGGTGTCGTAGTAGACGCGCTCACTGTTGACCCTGCGTTCAATTTCCCGCGCGAGCTTGTCCGGCGTGTCCAGGCTCGGATCGATGGATCCGCCGCGCGCCTCGACCTCGGTTCGCAGCGCGGGATCGGCGATCGCTGCCTGCAGGATCGCCTCCAGCCAGGCCTTCCGGTCGGCGGGCAGGCCCTTCGGTGCCGCGACGAACCGAAAGGCATCCCAGAGGATGTCGTTGGTCCCGAGCAGTTCATTGAAGGTGGGGATGTTGGGAAGCACCGTGGTGCGACTCGCTGCAGTGAACGCGATCGGCCGCAAGCGGCCTTCCTGCATCAGAGCCTGGTACTCCCCCAGGTAGCCATAGGAGACGTCGATATGCCCGCCCATCAGATTGGTGATGGCCTGTTTGCCGCCCTGGAAGGGAACGGGGTTGAATCGGGTGCCGGTTGCCTTCTGCACCTGAACGAGCAGGTAAGCGGTCGGACTGCCCTCGGACATCGCAGCCGTGAGTTCGCCGGGGCGGTTCCTGGCGGTTGCCACCAGGTCTGTAAGGGTGCTTTTGCCATGGGGGCCGGTGCTCAGGACGACCCAAGCGAGCGGCTCGGCGTTGTAGAAGGCGATCGGATCGATGTCCTTGTACGACCATTTGTTCTCGGCTCGCTGGATGCTGTCAGCCCAGAAGTTGCTCGAGAGCACGCCCAAGGTGTAGCCGTCGGGCTTCGCCTGGGAGGCAATGAACGCATGGCCGATCAGGCCTGAGGCTCCTACCTTGTTAACCACCACAAAATTCTGTTCGGTGTAAGCGGTCAGATACTTGGCAAGCAGGCGGCTGTGTACGTCCATGCCTCCCCCCGGCCCGTAGGCCACGGTGAGCTCGATCGGTCTCGTCGGAAAGTCCTTGGGCTTCATCGCGGCCAGCCTGGCCTTGGTTGCGGCCGGAACGCTGACGGCAGCGTTTGCGGGCGGGGTAGGGGCCGGCGCTTGAGCGTGGGCAGCAGCGACCACGACGGCGCCGATCAGACCTCCGATCAAGCGGGCGACGAGACCTGCCGATGATTGGCGAAACAGTGTTTGGAACATGGGATGTCTCCTCCTGAAGGGTCGGTGGGTCGGCCCGATCTACGCCCCCGTGCGATGGGAGGAGTGCCGGCCTGGCCCCAGGCGATGCTAGGTCCTTGCGCCTTCGGCGGCAAGGGCCTGC
>CAZAVT010000330.1:0-4059 GCA_964488395.1 uncultured Burkholderiaceae bacterium
TCAGCGTTCGAATGAATTGGACCGATTTGGGGGGGGAAATTGAATCGGTGTTATCCAACTCTACCGAGCCTGTGGTTTCGCTGATCGATGCGGTACGCCGCGATTTGGTGGTTCACTATGGGACAAGCAGCATCCATATCGCGGATCTAGAGCTCGGTGCCGCTCACGACCCGTCGACAAATCTGTATCGAATTGTCCCGACCATGCCCAGAAGTCTGGATGATTTGAGCCATGAGGCGCTTACAGCAAGTGATGCGATGGCCGCCCTTAAGCTCTCGCTGGGTCGAAATCCGAATACGGATCCGGACGGCGCTGGTCCTCTCGAAGCCATGCCGGTAAGGGCGTGGCAGCGGGCTGCCGCTGACCTGGACCCGAACGATCGGATCGACCGAAACGACGCGCTCATGATTTTGGAGCGGGCCCTTCAGGGACCGTCGGGGGCGCTCGAGCCCCAATGGCGACTATTCCAGGAGCTTGTCGATTCGGGGGACGCTGCGGGGAATTCCCTGGTCGAGCTTGGACCTAAGGGCTTTGACTACGACTTGCAGAACGGTGGTGTACTTCATTTGAGAGCGGTCCTGATGGGCGACGTAGACGGCAGCTTGGCACATCTCCTGTCCGCTCCCACCATCAGCTCGTCCATGATCTGACACCCACCGCTCATACGTTCAAGGTGGGCCTGGCCGGGGGCGCGAGCCCTATTCGAGTCTCGAAATTGCCGCAGCCTCAACCCCCGCGACGCTTGACCAGCCCGAGCATGCTGCGGCCATCGGCTGATTTGGTCACGTAGTATTCAGCGCCACCGCCATCGCGATCGACGAGTCGCGCCGAACTGACCAGGCCAGGATCGGTCACCGGAAGGGCCATCTGGGAGCAGAACTTACCAGCGCTGCCGGACATGACCTGAACGAAGGCCGCGGGTGAGCGCGCGAGGTAGCCCATCATGGTCTCGGTGAGATGGCCCATCGGCTCGCCACAGACGACGGAGATGGTGTAAAGCGGCAACTCGCGGCGCAGTCGCTCGGCGCGCTCCCGTTCGCGTGCCTGCGCCTCAGCGACCCGAGCTGCGCGTACCTGTACCGCACTCTTTCGGATCTTGGCGCCTTCCGCCTCATCCTCGAGGAAGTCCAGCAGGGCGTCGAGTTCGCTCGTCTTGTTGTAGCCACTCGAATTCATACGGCCCACCGCCATGCGCAGGCTCGCCGAATCGTTGACCTTGTAGCTTGCCAGCTTTTTCACCGTGTTGGGGTCGGTCTTGAGCTCGGCCGCAAACTGCAATTGACCCACGCTCTCGTAGCCACGAAACTTCGCATAGGCGGCATGGAGCTCCGTTTTGTCCCTTAGAGGCAGCAGGCTGAATGGGAGCTTTTCACGTTCGACGGCTACGAGCACCTTGGCCATCTCGGTGCCGGTGAGAATCACGCCGGAACAGGCGCCTTTTTGAATAACGGTCCAGATCGCTTCGAGGTCCTCGACCACTTCGTCGAATCGGTAATCAGGATCGAGGCGCGACGCCTTGGAAAAATCGGGAAGCGACGCGTAACCTCCAACGGACCAGCTACGGTCAGGGGGTGAGCCGCTCTCGAGGGTGCATGAGCCGGCCTTCTTGTTGGTGGTGAGGATCATCGCGACAAACTGCTCGGGGCTCGATGCGAGCTGCGCGATGATCTGGCGGTTGCGCTCGGCCTCGGCTGCTGCCGCTTCGGCAACCTTCTTCGCGGTCTCGTCGGCGCGCGCCTGGAGGCTGTTCCAGGTGATCTGAGACAACACGACGACCTTGCCCGCATCGATCATGGGCTTGAGCCGAGCGATTTCAGCGCGATCAAGGACGCCGATGCGGAAGTTGGAGCAGGTCTTCTCCAGCGGCGCTGGGGCGCCATCGCGCTGTACTGGGTTGAGTGCGACGCATTTCGATCCCGATTCGTTCTTCGCCTGCTGCGGATCCAGGCCCGACGTGTCAGCAGCGAGGTTCCGGGCCTTGAGGGCTTCGGTCACTGCTGCTCGGAGTTCTGCCACGAAGGGGGCGGGGGTACGGGCGTAGCGATCAAGAACAATCGCGCCGGTCTGGGCGGTCGCTCGGAGAAAATCAATCTTGATCGGCCCACTTGGGCCATTGGAGGTGCGGGTGATGACGGTATTGCCTTCCAGGGATTTGGTGACCTGGAACATCGCCGATTCGGCGTTGAGCACCAGGACGAAATCGGGCTGTGCCGCGAGGAAAGCCTCCCGCTGGCGAGCGAGCTTTTCCTCCTCGGCTTGCTTGCGCGCTGCCTCGGCTTGTCTGGCCTCGTCCTCGGCTTTGCGGCGGGCCTGAGCCTCGAGGGTTCGCTTGGCGCGCTCGGCAAGGGGCTGAAGGGTGTTCTGGTCGGCGATGATGCGTCGGCATTCATTGGCGAGGCGCTGCTGGATGTCAGGCGTCCAGGACTTGATGCGTTCCATCATTTTCTGGTCGTCATAGAACATTCGCTCGCAGGCGAGCGCCCGAGGGAGCACCGCGTTGTAGAGTTCAATGATCTCGCCGGGCGATTCGGTCCGCCGAGGGCGCGGCGTCTGGGAAAGCTCCTGGATGATCGTGTTGGGGGCTGCCGTGTAGTAGGACTCTGGGACCTTGGCCTGTGCGAAGTTGCTGGCAGCGAGGCTGCAACAGAGCCACCGAAGGGCCTGTCGTGCGGTTTGATTCAGAGCCATGAGGATCATCCGTTGAGGAGAGTGTTCGGCGCCCGAAGGAGCCGTCCCGTTTGAATTTATCACGACGGCATCGCCTGTTGCTCAAGCTGGAGCGATTGAGTCAGATGTCTCGCTCGTCGCCCTCCAAGCGCGATGATGGCTGATCAGGGGCTGGACAACCGCAAGCCTGAGGGGTCGTCGAACCAGTAAAGGCGCGTTGGGTCGCAGCGCAAATGGATCGGTTCGCCGGGCGCCACCCGAACCGATTTTTCTGCCCGCACTGCGAGCAGCCGGTCGCCGATCATGGCGGTCAGCATTGTGGAGTCGCCAAGCAGCTCGAAGGTGTAGACCTCGCAACTCATCATGGCATCGGCGGGATCGCACAATTCGAGATCCTCGCAGCGTACCCCCAGGAGCAGGGCGCCTGGACGTGGCGGGCGCGCAAGAATCCTCATGCCTGCCGACACGCACTCGCCAGGCTCCCCCGCCTCAATCGGCAGTAGATTCATAGCCGGATTGCCGATGAATCCCGCGACGAAAGCATCGGCCGGATCGTTGTAGATCGTTTCTGGCGTACCGATCTGGCGGATGACGCCATCCTGCATGACGGCAACTCGGGTTGCGAGGGTCATCGCCTCAATTTGGTCGTGGGTCACATAAACCGTGGTGACCTGGAGCTCCTGGGTTAGGTGCTTGATCTGGGCCCGGGCGAGCACACGGAGCTTTGCATCCAGATTGGAAAGGGGCTCATCCATCAAAAAAACCCGCGGGGTCCGGACGATGCTGCGGGCGAGCGCCACACGTTGACGCTGTCCGCCTGAGAGCTCTCGGGGCATCCGGCCAAGATAAGGTTCGAGTTGCACGCGAGTGGCTGCCCGTTGAATCAGGGCCTCGCGTTCAGCCATCGGCACCCCACGGAGCTTCAGTGGATAGCCGATGTTCTGGGCGACGGTCATGTGCGGGTAGAGGCCGTAGTTCTGGAAGACCATGGCGACGTCTCGCCGCTGGGGAGGCGTTTCGTTCATGCGCACGCCGTCGAACGCGACTTCGCCCGCGCTCGGGGGTTCCAGTCCAGCGATGATCCGCATGGTGGTGGTCTTGCCGCATCCTGAGGGGCCTAAGAGCACCAGAAACTCGCGGTCGGCAATCTCTAGGCTGAGATCGCGGACCACGTGGACGGTACCGAATCGCTTGTCGATTTGTCGGAGGGAGACTGTGGTCATGGTGGCCTAGCGCACTGCGCCGGAAGTCAGACTGCCAATGAACTGCCGATGCACCAGCAGTGACAGTAAAAACATGGGTGCGGTAATGATCAGTCCACCCGCAGCCATCAGTTCCCAAAGATCGCCCCGCTCGGTGCGAAAGCCCACGATACCCAGCGGCAGGGTGAGC
>CAZAVT010000331.1:0-4045 GCA_964488395.1 uncultured Burkholderiaceae bacterium
AAGCAGCTGGGCGAGATCCTATTTGGTCAGCTCGGGTTGCCGGTTCTGAAGAAAACCGCTGGCGGTGCGCCGTCGACCGATGAAGAGGTCCTCGTCAAGCTGGCCGAAGACTACCCGCTGCCGCGCCTGCTCCTCGACTGGCGCAGCCTCGCCAAGCTGAAGAGCACCTACACCGACAAGCTGCCCAAGATGGTCCACCCCGCCACCGGACGGGTGCATACGAGCTATTCCCAGGCCGTGGCGGTCACTGGGCGGCTCTCATCGAGCGACCCTAATCTGCAGAACATTCCCGTGCGCACCCCTGAGGGGCGCCGCATTCGTGAGGCCTTCATCGCCCCCGAGGGCTGCTTCATCGTTTCGGCCGATTACTCGCAGATCGAGTTGAGGATCATGGCGCATCTGTCTCGCGACGAGGGACTGATGGGAGCTTTTGCACAAGGACTCGACGTTCACCGAGCGACAGCGGGTGAGATTTTCGGGGTCTCCCCGGCCGAGGTGACGGCCGAGCAGCGGCGCTATGCCAAAGTGATCAACTTCGGATTGATCTATGGGATGAGCGCCTTCGGTCTCGCGGCCAATCTCGGGATCGCCCGTGATGCGGCGCGCAACTATATCGAGCGCTATTTCGCCCGCTATCCGGGCGTGCGTCGCTACATGGATGAGACCCGGCAGCTGGCACACGATCAGGGCTATGTCGAGACGGCGTTCGGTCGTCGGCTCTGGCTGGCCGAAATCAACGGGCCCAGCGGGCCGCGGCGGGCCGCAGCCGAGCGCGCGGCGATCAATGCCCCGATGCAGGGCACCGCCGCCGATCTGATCAAGATGTCGATGATTGCGGTGCAGCGTTGGCTCGATCAGTCGGGGCTCCGGTCGCGTCTGATCATGCAGGTGCATGACGAACTGGTGCTCGAGGTGCCCGAGGACGAACTCGAGACTGTTCGCGAGCGGGTTCGTGAGCTGATGACGTCGGTTGCCCGGCTGGACGTGCCCCTCGAGGTCGAGGCAGGTGCCGGCCGTAATTGGGAGCAGGCTCACTAGGAAGCAGGCTCACCGCCCTGATCAATCCTGACGAGAAGCAGATCAAAGTGGACACCGCCCTATTGCACATTCTCCTGGCCACTGGTGTGGCAGGCGCCGCCAGCGTTCTGATTGCGGCCTGGCTGTCGCTATCGCTGCTCGTCGGTATTGTGCCCCGTCTGGTCAGCCTCTCCGCGGGTTTGCTGCTGGGCACCTCGGTGTTGCATCTGATCCCTGAGGCCTTTGAGTCCCATGCCGATCTGCATGCCCTCGCGTGGACGATGCTCATCGGGCTGATCGGCTTTTTCCTCCTGGAAAAGCTCGCGATCATGCGTCATAGCCATCATCATGAAGGCGATGGCCATGCCCACCACGAGGGACACGACCGGGCGGAGGCAGGGCCCGGTGGTTTACTGATCCTGGTGGGCGATGCGATCCACAATTTTGCCGATGGCCTGATGATCGCTGCGGCTTTCCTGATCGATGTCAAGCTTGGCTGGCTGACTGCGATCGCCATCGCGGCGCACGAGATTCCTCAGGAGATCGGCGACTTCATCGTGCTGGTCAACGCCGGCTATTCGCGCGCCCGGGCCTTGCTCTTCAACCTGCTCTGCTCGGGCGCTTCGGTGCTGGGTGGGGTACTGGGCTGGTTCGCCTTTGCGCGGAGTGCGGAGCTCCTGCCCTACGTGCTGATCGTGTCGGCGGCGAGCTTTATGTACGTCGCGCTGGCCGATCTGATCCCGGACTTGCATCGGCAAAGCCGGCTGCGTCAAAAGGATGGGTTGCTGCAAGTGGCGCTGATGCTGGCAGGTGTCGCGGTCGTGGCGCTCGTCACGGCTCGGGCCCATGCCCATGCACCGGCTGACGGTTTGAGTTGAGCGGGCGCGACCGGGCTTGCCTCGCCGGCGCGCTCGGGCAGAATAGGCGAATCGCGGGCCTTGTCCCGCTCCATTGGTGAGCCTGCCATGACTCGACCCGTCCCCCGCGCGACCAAGATCGTGGCAACCCTCGGCCCCGCGTCGTCCTCACCGGAGGTGCTCGAGCGCATGATCCGTGCTGGCGTCGATGTCGTTCGGGTCAATTTTTCCCACGGGAGCGCCGCTGCCCACACCGAGACGGTCGAGCGGGTAAGGGCCATTGCCGATCGGCTCGGGCGGGGGGTCGCTGTGCTCGCTGATCTGCAGGGCCCCAAGATCCGGATCGGTCGCTTCAAGGATGGCCGGATCGATCTGGCGCCCGGCGATCGTTTCAGCTTCGACATCGATTGCGAGCTCGGTGATCAAGATCGGGTCGGGCTGGACTACCAGGAACTGGTCAATGACGTGCAGCCTGGCGACACCTTGCTTTTGAACGATGGGCGCATGGTGATGAGAGTTGACCAGGTCGGTGCGAGGGTCATCGGCTGTACCGTGGTGGTCGGCGGGGTGCTGTCAGACCGCAAGGGCATCAACCGCCAGGGCGGTGGGTTGTCCGCGCCGGCGCTCACTTCAAAGGATATGGACGATATTCGCACCGCCTGCGCATTCAGCGCCGATTACATCGCGGTGTCCTTCCCGAAAAATGCTGCGGATATGTACATGGCGCGCGAGCTCGCCCGGGCGGCCGGGGGGCGCGCGCTCATGATTGCCAAGATCGAGCGTCTCGAAGCCATCGACAACCTCGAGGAAATCCTCAAAGCCTCGCATGGGATCATGGTGGCTCGCGGGGACCTGGCGGTTGAGGTGGGCGACGCTGCCGTGCCGGCGTTGCAGAAGAAAATGATCCGACTCGCCAAGGAGCACAACAAGCTCACCATTACCGCCACCCAGATGATGGAGTCGATGATCGAGTCGCCAGTGCCCACGCGGGCTGAGGTCTCGGATGTCGCCAATGCGGTGCTCGACGGGACGGATGCGGTCATGCTGTCGGCGGAGACCGCGGCGGGTAAGTATCCGGTCGAGACGATCGAGGCCATGGTTCGGGTTTGTGTCGAGGCTGATCGGTTTCAGCACAACGCGCTCACCAGTGGCTTTCTGGATCGCACCTTCACGCGCATCGACCAGTCGATCGCGATGAGCGCGGTCTTCGTGGCCTGCCACCTGAAGGTCAAGGCGATCGCAGCGCTCACTCAGTCGGGCTCGACCGCACTTTGGATCTCCCGGCTCGACTCGGGCGTGCCGGTCTACGCGCTGACGCCCGAGGAGACCAGCCGCCGCCGCATGTGCCTCTACCGCGAGGTGCATCCGCTGCTGATCGGTTACCAGTCGAACGACCGTGACGCCCTTCTTCGCGAGGCAGAGCAACTGCTGGTCCGTGAAGGGGTGGTGGAAAAGGGCGATCTGCTGCTGATCACAATTGGCGAGCCCATCGGTAAGTCCGGCGGCACCAACACCATGAAGATCGTCAAGGTGGGTGAGCACTAGACGCATGCTTACCTTCGGCTGGCTATCGAGAACCAGGCACGGTTGTTCAACCTTCAAGTTTCAGGCGGTGGTGGCGACTACCAGATGGCGTGGGCGGTCCGGACAAAGATTGAACATGATTGTGCGGTAATTCAATGCCGGGATGTGTGGACGCAGGTAATTTCCCACGGTTTGGGCCCAAGCCTTTGGAAAATTAGCGTGTCTAGCCACCTTGGGGCCGGTGCCCAGATCAATCGATAGAGTATCCCGATGCTGCCCGCAAGTCTTTTCCCCGCTGACCTGAAATGAGTGTGGTGGTCCTAGCCCCCAGCGACACCCAGGCGCCCCGGATCATCTCGCTGTCGCCAGCCGATGGAGCCAGCGGGGTTGCGGTCGGCGCAGCGCTAGAGCTCATCTTTGACGAGCCAATTAAAGCCGGCGTCAGCTCTATCGTGCTCCGGAGCGGCTCGGCCACAGGTCCTGAGGTGGAGCGGTTTAATCCGTCAAGCAGCAGTCGGGTGTCGATTGCTGGTGATCAACTGACCCTTAGGCCGTCCCAGCCACTTGCCGCCGGCACGGCCTACGTGCTGGTGCTCTCACCTGGCTCAGTCACAGATGAATCTGGCAATCCGCATGCAGGCGCGTTG
>CAZAVT010000332.1:0-4042 GCA_964488395.1 uncultured Burkholderiaceae bacterium
GCATGGGGTGTGATCGCGCGGTAATTGGCCCGCATGAACATGGCCGTGAACGGGAGCGCGATCACTGACCCAGCGGCACCGGCTGCATAGCCGACCGCGCCCAGGACCTGCGGGACAGACTGCTCGGCGACCTCGGCCACGGTGGTCAACACAGCGCCCGTCGTCCCGGTCGCCGCACCCGTGAGCGACAGGTAGGTGAAAAATTGGCCTTTCTTGAGCTCCTTGATGCTGTCGGCGAGGTAGGTTTCGGAGACAGCCTGCCCAGCGTGCAGGCGCTCGAGCACGTCGACTGCCCGGCCCAGCGTCCCGCGCAGCTCATCCGGCACTCCCGCCAACTGACCCGCTGGATCATTCTGCAACAGGGTCCGCAGGGCCTCGAAGTCGGGCGGCTGCCCAGGGTCGGGTGGATCACCGCCGAGCAAGGTTTGGAGGCCGTCCGTTTGCTGACGGATGCTTTGCTGCAGCCTCGACTCGGCGTGCTGATCGCTCTGGCCCTGGATGATCAGGCGTCGCTGGGCCACGAGTGTCAAGACCGAGGGCAGCATGCCAATCAGGCTTGAGACCAATTCCGACCCCTGTCCCGCCGCGCTCAGCTTGCCGACTGCCGACTGGAACCCGGCGATCCCCAGGTCTGCGACCCCGGCGCCCATCTCGGCGGACATCACCGTTTGTTCGATCGGGTCCTCGGTGGGGTCATGCGGCACCGGCGCCCCGGGCACGATGACGGCCCCTCGGCGCAGGTCGAGGAGTTGCTTCATCCGAGCCACGTCACCCGGCCCTACGCCCTGGAGCAGAGGCCCCCGCTGATCGCCGGGGGCGATGGCTTGATTGCGGGGCAGACCGGCCACGCCGGCCTGCCACTGACGAAGCGCCTCGGCACGGGGGGCTACCGACGACTGCCGGCTCAGGGTCGCGCGGCCGTCGATGGACGAACTGTCAGAGGGGTGCGTCGCGACGCCGTCGGCCAAGTGGCTGCGCCGAGCGGGCTCGCTGGTTTGGGTGAGTCGGCGCTGCCCGAGGCCGGGAGCATGACCGACCTCAAGAGGGGGGAGGGTCGCTGGGACCGAGAGCCGGGAGCCGCCCAAGCCGTCGATACGGCCGCCGTTCATGGGGGGAATGACACCAAGGCGTTCACAGGCCAGCCGCCGTCAGGGCTGCGCCCGGCGCTGGTTGATCGCGGATCCGATGCGGTCAGGAGGATTTTTGGATGACGCCCTTCATCGCGTCGGTGGTCTCTTTGAACACCGTGCTGATGATCTGGACGAGCATGGACCACTGTTGAACCTGCTGCTGGAGATTCAGCATGTCGACCGTGCTGACTTCCTGGCCCGACGCCTGCTGGATCGCGGTGCGTAGGGACGACTCGCGGGTGTTGAGGGCCTGGGAGCCAACCTGGGTGATGAAGTCAGCCGAAATTGACGAAGCGCTACTGATCATGGGAGGCACCTCGGAAGAGATGTTGGGGGGCGGGCAAATCGCCACCGAGGGGGGTGGTCGGTTCGACCCGTATGCGGGCCAATATAGCAGAGGCGGTTTGCACTGCCAATCGTGCGGTCTCGATCTGACGCATGCGGTTGGCGGGCTGCAATTGGCTTGCCTCCTGAGCCAGGCGACGCTCAATCACCATCAGCTGATCGAGGAGGCTCGCCCTGACGGCTGGCCCCTGGGCCCCGCGCAGCCGTTCCAGGAGTTCGGTTTGGGTCGGCTCCGTCGGGGACTGTCCCTCGTTCGAACGTTCGACGACCGTTGGGTGGATGCTGCTCATGGATGGGACTCTAGCGCGGATTGCTGACGCGCCGACCGCGAGTGTCCTCGAGGATGATCGCCCGCGCTTCGACGCCCGCGAGAAACCAGCCTCCGACGCGTCCGCCGGGCATCCACTTTTCGCCAGAGCCCAGGACGACGTAGGGGTTGGATCCCCCGATCACGAGCCGGATGTCGGGCACCTCGGGGAACGGTGGTTCGTCCGCCGGAAGCGCTGGGAGCTCGAAGATCGCTGTTGCAGGCGCCGCTGGTACTGCGGCAGGGGCGCTGCTGGCGCCGGGACAGTCGTTTCCTCAGTCTGTCCGGGCGAAGGCGGCGGCGCCTCGACCTCGGCCAGTCGGGCGCGCTCGATTGCGCGCACTTCCAGTGCCTCGGGCAAGTTGCGCGCGAGCCAGTCCCGGAGCGCCGGCAGATCGATGCCCTCGCGCTCTGCATCGATCAGGAGCAACCGTCCGACGGGCACGGCCCGCATCCGCACCGGCTGGGGGATCTCGGTCTGCAACTCCGCGACGCGCCGGACAAATTCCGGCTGGGTCAAGACCCCCTGAACGATCCGGGGCGTCACTTTTCGGACCGAGCTGATCATCCGGTCGATCTCGTCATCGTCGAGCACGACGCCCGTCAGCCGGACCCTGCCATCGGCAAGCGAGCTCACCCGAACCCGGTTGGCGAGCCCCGCCTGCTCGAGCGCCTGCTGCAGCGCCTTGAGGTCGACCTTGGCAGGCTGATCCGGGGTCGCCGAGGGCGTGCTCGCCGTGACCAATGGGGCGGGGGGCTTGGATCCACCGCCGGCACTCAGGATCACCCCGACGAAGATCGCCAGCAGGGCGAGCCCCGCCGCCAGGGCGACCCAGCGCCGACGACCTGCGCGAGCTGAGGCGGCGGCGTCGGTTGGGGGGCCACTCTGTGCTGGCTGCGCGTCGCCGCGGGCGGGTTCGGCAGGGGTTTCCTCAGAGGCCGAAACCGATGCCGAGTCTCGCTCGCTGGCCTCCGCCTCGGTGCTTGCCGCGGCGACTCTGGCCGGCTCTGGTGTCGCTGCGTCACCTGTGGCGCTGGCCGGCTGTGGGTTCGATCGATCGAACAGCAGCCGGGACGGTGGGTCCCAGGCCGCGCCTGGCGGGCTCAGGGTGAGTTGCAGGCCACCCCAGCGCCAGCCGCCGCCGCTCTCGAGCTCGGCCGTGAAGTCGCGTTCCACCCAGCGCCACAGGCCCCCTTCGTGGCGCAATTGCGCCGAGCCTGGCGCATCGCTCAGCACGACATCATGGTCGAGGCCTGGGCCGATTGAGACGCTCGGGCTCGCCGCCGAATCGTCCGGGGCCTGGAGCGCAATGCGTGCCCCGGCGTGCACCCCGGTGGTGATTCGCAGCTCCAGGGCGGGCGCGGCGTCGGGCCGCTCCTGCGGACGATCCGCCCCGGCGTTCATAGGTCGATGCGCGCGAGGGGCTGAATGTTGATCTCGGCCACCAGCTCCTGGTAGGAGACAACCTGCAGGTCATACAGGTCCTGCTCGATAAGCTTGCGCAGATAGCGACGGATGTCCATCGAGGCGAGGAGCACTGGCAGGTGGCCGGTCGGGGGGAGCTTGCCCACTGCCTTCTTGATGTTCTCGACGAGTTTCTTGCCGACTGCGGGGTCGAGCGCCAGATAGCTGCCGGCCGAGGTCTGGCGGATCGCGGCGCGGATTGTTTCCTCGACCCGAGGCGCGAGCAGGTAAGCGGGCAGCATGTTGCGACCGGCGGAGTACTTGTGGCTGATGTGGCGCTTGAGCGACCCGCGCACATACTCGGTGAGTAGCACCGAGTCTTTTTCCTTTTGACCCCACTCGACCAGCGACTCGAGGATCGCGCGTAGGTTGCGGATCGAGATGTCTTCGGAGACGAGCCGCTGCAGGATTTCGCCGATCTTCTGGGTGGGCATGACCCGCATCGCTTCTTTCACCAGGTCCGGGAAGCGTTGCTCCATGGCAGAAAGGAGGAACCGGGTTTCCTGAACGCCGATGAATTCGGGAGCGTATTTGCGTAGCACCGAGGCCAGGTGGTAGGCGAGCACCTGGTTCACATCCATCGATGAAAGGCCGGCTCGCTGCATCGACCCCTGCACGGCTTCGGGCAACCAGATCGACTCGGTCATGCCGGGCAGAAAGGCGCCGCTTTTTTCGAATTGGACCCCAAGCGCCGAGAGGGTCTGCTGCGGCTCGCGAGTGAGGAGCCAGCCGGGTCGCAGCTGGCCCTGAGCGACGGGCACTTCGGAGAGCAGCACGTTGTAGGTGCCGGCCTCG
>CAZAVT010000333.1:0-2634 GCA_964488395.1 uncultured Burkholderiaceae bacterium
CGACCAGCGAGGCGAACATCACATCGACGCGTCCGCCGACCAGATCGATCGCCGCCGGACCGGCACCCTTATAGGGAACATGCGTCATGCGGATCCCGGCTGCACGCGCGAAAGCCTCGCCGGCGAGGTGCTGCGCAGAACCATTGCCCGAGGAGGCAAAATTGACCTTACCCGGATTGGCTTTGGCGTAGGCGATGAACTCTCGCACCGTCCGGAGGTTGAGACTCGGCGTGAGCATCATGCCCAGCGACTGGATCGTGGTGACCGCGACCTGGGTGAACTCCCCCACTGGGTCATAACGGGCTGACGGATTGAGCAGTGGCGTGATCACAAAGGCATTGGTGCCGTAGAGAAAGACCGAACCATCGGCCGGGGCCCTACGCAGGTGCTCGGTCGCGATCAGGGTCCCGCCGCCAGGGCGGTTCTCAACCACGACGCTCTGACCGAGCTCTGTGGCCAGTTCGGCGGCGAACATCCGGGCCACAATATCGGTCGAACCGCCCGCCGCGTAGGCCACGACGAGCCGAATCGGTCCGGTCGGCCAGCTCGGGGCCTGCGCCTGAGCGTGCACAGACAGGGTCGCGGATAACAACGACAGGCTGGTCGCGAGCAAGCACGCCCGACGTCGGGCAAAGCACCGTAGCTGCATCCAACAGCTGGACAGCGCCGTCGCTGAACGGTGCGGGCCAGATTCGAGTTCCAACATGGATGACTCCGATCGCTCAGTGTTGTGGCATGGCCGGCTTGAATGGGATGGGCTCTCTCGTGCCACCTGGCCCGAAGAAACGCGTCGCCATGATCTGGCAACGCTTGATGTAGCGATGCTCGTGGGGACCATAATCTGCGACCGCATTGTGATTGGTGCCAATATTGTCCCAGAGCAGTACCGTATTGACCTGCCATCGATGCTCGTACAGAAAGCGCGGCGACTCCTGATAGCGGAACAGCCAATCGAGCCAGTGTTCGCTGTCCGCCTCGCTCATCTCGTTGATCCGTACCGCGTAGCCGGGATTGACGTACAGGACCTTCTGTCCGGTGACCGGATGGTCGAGCACTGCCGGATGGACCGCAGGCGGACGCTGCGCCCGTTCTGCCGCGCTCAAGGCCTCGCGCCGGCTGCCCGGGCGGCTTCTCATGAGATCCCAGAACTTGTTGAAGTCATGGGTCACCGTCTTTCCGTCCAGCAGCGCCTTGACCTCGTCGGGCAATTCATCCCAGGCCTGTCGAGTGTTGCGGAACTGAGTCGCCCCCAGAGGCTGTCCATCCCGGTGCGGGATGATGAGGCCATAAAGACAGTTCGCGAACGCGATCATGTCCATGTAGGACATGTCGGTATGCCAGGACTGCCCCGCATCGCCCAGCCCGATGGGCTTGCCGTTCTCGATGATGTTGGAAAGCACCATCACTTCCGGGAACCCAGGCACCTGCGCGCGCCCACCCGGGCTGACATGGAGCTCGCCGAAATAGGCGCTGAACCGCGCTAGGTCTTCGGTCGCGATCTGCTGATCAGGAAACGCCAGCACACCGTGCCGGCAGATCGCGTAGTACACCTGACTGAGTGTGTTGCGTCAGCTGGTCAATCTCGACTGCATCAAGTGGGCGGGCCAGGTCGATACCGGTGACCGTCGCACCGAGCGTCTGGCCATTGGGCGTGATCTGCATGATGAATCCTCCCTTCCTCTCTGCTGGGGCACCTCTGCTGGGGCACGCGCCCGCATCGCAACAAGCTGCTGGATTATAGGCAGCCTCGGCGCGAGCGGCACCCGCTCGACGCCTGCGACGGCTGCTGTCACACTTCTTCTCACGGCACGCCTGACTCAGGCGGCGCCAGCCTAGCCCTGGAGTCCATCATGGTCCGATTCATCCGCCCGGCCGTCGTGACGGCCACCCTGGTCACCCTGGCGAGCCTGTTGACAGCAAACGGCGCGCTCGCCCAGAACTGGCCCAACCGGCCCGTCCGTTTCCTGGTCCCACTCGCAGCCGGTAGCACCGCCGACATCATTTCCCGTGCGGTCGGCACTGAGCTCGCCAAATCGCTGGGCCAGCCAGTGGTCGTCGAAAACAAGGCCGGTGCCGGCGGCACCATTGCGATGGCGGAGGTCGCGCGTTCAGCGCCCGACGGCTACACCTTGAGCTTCGCGTCACAGGGCACACTGGTCTTCAATCAGGCGCTCTATGCCAAACCCGGCTATGACTCGCAGAAGGACTTCGCCCCCATCGCGTTCGTCGGGGGCGTGTCGAACGTGCTGATCGTGCCTCCCGACAGTAAGGCCGCCCGCCCGGCCGACCTGATCGCACAGGCCAAGGCCCGCCCCGGCGCGTTGACCTTCTCCTCCGGCGGCAGCGGGACCAGCCACCACTTATCCGGCGTGTTGTTTGCGAGCATGACGGGGACCCAATGGCTGCACGTGCCCTACAAGGGCGCGCCTCAGGGCATCCTCGCTGTCATGTCGGGCGAAGTCACGATGGGCCTGTTCAATACGCCGACGGTGATCAGCCAGATCAAGGCTGGAAAGCTCAAGGCACTTGCCGTGACCAGCCTGAGTCGCTCGCCCTTGTTGCCCGATGTTCCCACCCTCGACGAACTGGGTGTCAAGGGTTACGAGGTCAACACCTGGTTTGGCTTTGTGGCCC
>CAZAVT010000333.1:2644-4038 GCA_964488395.1 uncultured Burkholderiaceae bacterium
CCGGAGATCATTAACCGACTGCACGGCGAGATCTACCGAATCCTCGCCGATCCGGATTTGAACAAGCGGCTCGCCGATCAGGGCTTTGACATCGCCCCGCCGACACCTCCGGCGCGCTTCAGCGAGGTCATTGCCCAGGATCTGAAGAAGTGGCTGCCGATCATCAAAGCCTCGGGCGCCGAGGTGAATTGAGCAAAAGCGCCGCCGTACCGCCTAACCGTCATCGGTCTAGAGCCCGACCGCCTGGCGCACCAGCTTGCCCAGTTCGCGGCGCAGCCGGATGCGCACCGATGCGTGTGCCCGCGAGGCGTTGAGATTGTTCAACTCGTAGGGGTCCTGCTCCAGATCGTAGAGTTCATCGAGCTCGCCATCGCGCCCACGATTGACCCAGTGAATGTACTTGTAGCGCTCGGTCCTGACTGCCTTGTAGGTCATGCCGACCAGCCATGGCATCGCATTCTCGGCCCAGTACTCAATCAGCACCGAATCGCGCAGCCGTGTGCGCGGGGACTTGAAGACCGGCAGCAGTGAGCGCCCCTGCACTTGCGGGCCGGGCTTGCCACCTGCGAGCTCGATCAACGTCGGCGCGATGTCCTGACAGATCAACAGCTGATCCCGCACGCTCCCGGCCTTGACCAGGGACGGAAAGCGCACCGCAAACGGCGAGCGGATGCCTTCCTCATAGGCAAAGCGCCGCTCGGGCCCCAGGCCATGTTCCCCGAAGAAGTAGCCGTTATCACCGAGGAAGATGATGCAGGTGTTGTCGAGCTCGCCCTGAGCCTCGAGAGTCTGGAGAATCGCACCAACCCCTTCGTCGACCGCCGCCATCATGCGCGCACGCAACCGGATCTCCTCCTGCGTACCGGCCGCCAGCGCTTTCAGGATCTGTCTCGAGGTCTTGCCCTTTTTCAGGTCGAAGCACTCTGCCCAGGCGGGCTTGTTCCTGACCACCTGCTCGGGCGGCAGGAGGTTGGGACGCATCGGAAAGATGTCGCGCCGATAGAGTTTGCGGTGGCGCTCGGCCACCACGTAGCCTCCCTGCGCCGATATGCGGAGGGTTCCATCGGCCGCCTGTTCGGCATCGGGGTGCACGGCCTTGTGCGCAAAGAAAAGCGAAAAGGGTTTGGCCGAGCGACGGCGCTTGAGCCAGTCCACCGCGTGCTCGTTCATGATGTCGGTGATGTAGCCCTGATGCTGCCGGTATCGACCATCGTGGTTCAGCACCGGGTCCATCAGACGGCCATGTCCGTCATAACTGATCCAGTGGTCGTAGCCCGGCCTGGGCTTGCCGTCATTGCCCATGTGCCACTTGCCGATGTGGGCGGTCTGATAGCCAAGACGCTGCAGCTCGAGGTGATAGTTGGGCAGGCGGTGGCTCATCGCATCGCGGGCCA
>CAZAVT010000334.1:0-4016 GCA_964488395.1 uncultured Burkholderiaceae bacterium
GACTGGACACCGTCGGTGCGTGTCAGATGCGCGCTTGCGTGTCGACTGCGACCATCCCCAGGCCGCGCGCCATCTTGACGGAGAGATATCCCGATTCGTTACTGATCGCCGAGGAGACCAGGAAGCCGGTCGTATTCCAGCGATTGACCGTGACCCCCGCGGCGTTTCGCAGGATCAGGTTGGCGTCGCGATCGGCTTTCATGTGCCGGGCGATGCGGGTGAGCGCCTCGTCCCATGAGAGGGTCTTCCACTCGCTCGAACCCGGCTCGCGAACCTGTGGCTGCTTGAGGCGGTTGGGCGAATGGATCATGTCGAGCACACCCGCGCCCTTGGGGCACAGGGTGCCGCGGTTGACCGGATGATCGGGGTCACCTTCGACGTGAATGATCGAGGACTTGACGTTTTTCGCCTTGTCCCCGAGCGTGTACATGATCATCCCGCAGCTGACCGAACAGTACGGGCAGGTGCTTCGGGTCTCAGTGGTCCTGGCCAGCTTGAAATTGCGCGTCTCGGCTAACGCCTGTGTGGGCGAAAAACCGAGCGCGGCCAGACTGGATCCTGCCAGTCCGGCGGCGCTGACCCGGAAGAATTGCCTCCGGCTCATATCCATGACGAACCATCCTCCTCGCCCGATGTTGGGCACGCATTGACGCGACTGGGCCGATGACTCGGCTCTGCGCTTGTGGAATAACCACTTACTTCTAGATTATCGCGTCAAGGGGAGGACGGCAAGCAGGGGCGCGGCCGCGGGTCGGGTGGGCGCGGTGAGTCCTCAGGCGTAGGCGGCAAGCGCCGTTTTCATTTTTTGTAGCGCCTTGGTCTCGATCTGGCGGATCCGCTCGGCGGACACGCCAAACTCATCGGCGAGCTCATGCAGGGTCATCGCACCGCCCTCGCTCTCGTCGCGCAGCCACCGGGTTTCGATGATCCGACGGCTACGAGCGTCGAGCGATTCGAGCGCCTGCCGCAGGCCATCGCTTTGCAGCCGGTCGTATTCCAGCGCCTGCAGCCGCTCAAGGGGTTCGGCATCGGGGGCGGCCAGGTAGGCAATCGGTGCAAACGCCTCCTCCCCATCGTCGGTCTGGGCCTCGAGCGCGAGGTCCTGGCCGCCCAGACGGGTCTCCATTTCGACCACGTCCTTGTCGCGCACGTTGAGCTCACGGGCAATGGCCTCGACCTCGCCCGGCGTCAGCGTCGCGCTGCTCGCCTTGTGGGAGCGAAGATTGAAGAAGAGCTTGCGCTGCGCCTTGGTGGTGGCCACACGGACCAGGCGCCAGTTCTTGAGGATGTACTCGTGGATCTCGGCCTTGATCCAGTGGAGCGCGAAGGAAACCAGGCGCACGCCACGATCCGGATCGAAGCGCTTGACGGCCTTCATGAGACCGATATTGCCCTCCTGGATCAGGTCCGCATGCGGCAGGCCGTAGCCCAGATACTGGCGGGCAACCGAGACCACCAACCGCAGGTGAGACATGACCAGCTCGCGAGCCGCTTCGAGGTCCTGGCTCTCGCGAAATCGCCGAGCCAGCTCGGACTCGCGCTCGGGAGAAAGCAAGGGCAGGCGGTTGACCGCTGAGATGTAGGCATCGAGATTTCCGACCGGCGGCAACGCCATCGCCGTGCCGACCGGTGAACCGGGCACCAAAGCAGTGGAAGACCAGGCGGACATGTTCATGACCTCACAAAAGGGGGAGAATCGGGCAGGAAGGCCTCTCGAAACATCTGACTCGCGGGTCAGTTGAAGGAATGTTAGCACTCTCATGGGTCGAGTGCCAACCATTTCCTGGGGTAAAAAAAGACAGCTCCGTGCGTTTGCTCACACGGTCAGGCGTCGAAGGATGGAGGTGACGGGAGGGCAACCGGCTGGCGGCCCGGCCGAACTCAGTCGAGAAGGGCGCTGGCGAACTCGCGGGCGCTGAAAGCCTGGAGGTCGTCCAGCCCTTCGCCGACCCCGATGAAGTAGACCGGAATCGGCCGGTCGCGGCGCAAGTGGGCAAGCGCGACGATCGCACCGCCCTTGGCCGTGCCGTCCAGCTTGGTGATGATGAGCCCGGAAAGCGTCAGCGCGTCGTCAAACGCCTTGACCTGTGCGAGCATGTTCTGTCCGGTGTTGCCGTCGAGCACCAGCAGGACCTCGTGCGGCGCGCCCTCGAGCGCCTTGCCGGTGACGCGTTTGACCTTGCGCAACTCCTCCATGAGGTGCAACTGGGTCGGCAAGCGTCCGGCTGTATCGATCATCACGACGCCCGTGCCGCGCGCGCGCCCTGCGCTCACCGCATCAAACGCCACGGCTGCCGGGTCACCGCCCTGCTGAGCGATCACCTCGATCTGATTGCGCTCGCCCCAGCGGCTCAGTTGTTCGCGCGCAGCCGCCCGAAACGTATCGCCGGCGGCGAGCAGCACGGACTTGCCCTCGGCCTGCAAGTGATGTGCGAGCTTGCCGATCGACGTGGTCTTGCCGGCGCCATTGACGCCAGCGATCATCATCACCAGCGGTTCAGCACGGTCAATATCGAGGGGCTTTTCGAGGGGCTCGAGCAGTTCGGCAAGCATCTGCTTGAGCGCCGCGCGCAATCCCTCACCCTCGGTGATCCCCTGGTCGCGGGCCCGTCGGCGCAGGCCGTCGAGCAGCCAGTCGGTGGTCGTCACGCCAGCGTCACTGGCCAGGAGCGCTGTCTCAAGCTCCTCGTAGAGCGATTCGTCGACCCGGCTGCCAGTAAAGAGCTGGGTCAGGCTCGCACGGGTCCGGGACAAACCACCGCGCAGCTTTTGCAACCATGAACGGCGCTGCGGCTCCGCTCCTGCCGCGACAGCATCGGTCTCGAGCGCGGCCGCCGCTGTGGGCTCGCTGGTGGCCGCAGCGTGAGCGACGCCCGGGCCCGCAACCACCGTGCCGCCGGCAGCAGGCGACGAACCGGTTTGATCGGGCTCGGTGGCAGGAGGTCTATTGCGGCGGAGAAATCCGAACATGGCTAAACTCAGGGGCCGATTCTAACCGCTCCCTCAGCGCCAAGGACTGCGAGTCTCCGTGCAAGCCATCACCCCCGCGACGGGCCTACACCAGACCACGTCGATCGCTCGCGTCGTCATGCGCCTGCTGCTGCTGGCAGGCCTCTTCGGCGGGTTGCTGGCGGGCGGCGTGCGCGCCGAATCGATCGCCGAGGTGACCCTCGACAACGGGCTCAAGGTTCTGGTGAAGCCCGATCGGCGTGCGCCCACCGTGGTGCAATTGCTCGCCTACCGGGTGGGGTCGGTCGACGAGGTCAACGGCGCAACCGGCCTGTCGCACATGCTTGAGCACATGATGTTCAAGGGGACCCGGACGGTGGCCTCGGGCGAATTCTCCCGTCGCGTGTCCGCACTGGGTGGTCGTGACAACGCGTTCACCTCGCGGGACTACACCGGCTACTTCCAGCAGATTCCCAGCGCGAGCCTTGCCGAGGTCATGGCGCTTGAAGCCGACCGGATGTCCAACCTGGTCCTCACCGAAAAGGAGTTCACGCCCGAACGTGAGGTCGTGATCGAGGAGCGCCGCCTGCGCACCGACGACCGGGCGCGCGCACTGGTCTCCGAGCAACTGATGGCCACCGCGTTCACGGCCTCACCTTACCGGCAGCCGGTCATCGGCTGGATGAGTGATCTCAAGACCCTGAGCCTCGAGGACCTCGAGCGCTGGTATCGGCAGTGGTATGTTCCCGGCAATGCCACCCTGGTGATCGTTGGGGATGTCGATCCCTCGGTGGCCATCGAACTGGCGCGCCGTCATTACGGACCGATCACCGCTCGGCCAATGCCGGAGCGCAAGCCACAGGCCGAACCCGAGCAACGTGGACGGCGCGAGGCGATCGTCAAAGCGCCCGCCGAAACCCCCTATCTGCTGATGGGCTACAAGGTTCCCCGGCTCGAGCAGCTCGATAACGCGCCGGACGAGCTCTTCGCGCTTGAGATGCTGGCTGCGGTGCTGGCGGGTGACGATAACGCCCGACTACCGCGTGCACTGGTTCGCGGCAGTCGGA
>CAZAVT010000335.1:0-4010 GCA_964488395.1 uncultured Burkholderiaceae bacterium
CACAGTGACCGAGACTGCAGCGATCGGTACAGTCAGCAGCGAAAAGATCAGTTCGACCAACGCACCACCCAGGATCCGCGGCGCTCCACCGAAGGCCTTGCGAAGCGCTCGGGTGCCCAGCACGGCGAACAGGGTGGCGAATTTCGGTGCGAAGTTCATCACCAGGGAGATCGCCAGCATGATGGCACCGAGATCAGGTCGGAAAGCGCCCTGCCGGACCAGGCCGAACAGCATGAAGCCCAACCAGGCAGGAGCGCTCAGGTACATGGCTATGGCGAGCCAAAGCTGGATCCGGCTTACGGTCAGAAGTCCCGGCAGGTTGACCAGCTTGAAGTACTGCATGTTGCCCTGGCACCAGCGCAGATCCCGACGGATGAATTCGAGGATCTGTGGCGGGTTTTCCTCGTAGCTCCCGCCCTCGATCGGCATCACCCGAACCTCGTAACCCGCCCGGCGCATCAGCACCGCCTCGACCTGGTCGTGGCTCAGAATATGACCCCCGAGGGGTGGCTTACCGGGAAGCACCGGCAGGTCGCAGTCCTTGGCGAAAGGCGCGAGGCGAAGGATCGCATTGTGGCCCCAATAGGGTCCGCAATCGCCCTGCCAGCTCGCCGCACCCAGCGTGTAGGAGCGCATGCCCAGCCTCATCCCAAACTGGAAGATGCGCGCGAAAGCGCTCGAGGAGGGTAGGCCGGTCACCAGGGTCTGCAGCAAGCCCAATCGAGGATTGGCCTGCATCATGCGAACGATCCGCAGCATCGCCTCAGGCGTCATCACACTGTCCGCATCCAGCACGATCACGAAATCATGCTCGGCACTCCAGCGCTCGCAGAAATCGCGCAGGTTGCCGGCTTTGAAGCCCTTGCCTCCCACCCGCTGCCGGTAGGTGATGCCGATCGATTCCCCAAAACGCGCCCGTAGCTGGTCCGCGAGCACGAGCTCTTCAGCCGCGATTGCCTCCTGATTGGAGTCGCTGAGAATGTAGAGATGAAAGGCCCGTGACTCGCCGGAGGCGATCAGCTTCGACAGCATCCACCCCAGGTTTCGCTCAAGCCGGTCGACATCCTCGTTGCGCACGCAGATCGCGAGTGCCGTGCGAGTGGTGATCGGCTCGTCGCCACGGATGGTCTTCAAGTGGGGCGCGACGCTCGACTCGGGGTTCCGACTGAAGGCCATCAGCGCAAGCCCGATGACCGCATGCCAAAAACCGATCGCTGTCCAGGGCAAGGTCAGCGCAAAGCAGGCCAGCATCACCACGCCCCAGAAGTCTGGCCCCTGGGGAAACAGCGTGAAGGTCATCATCGTGAACAGCGTGACGCAGGTAACGACGACCAGAAGGAGAAAGCCCCGGCGGCGCCACGCGAGGGAGCCCGCATCAGCGACCGGCGCGACAGTGGCAGGGGAAATCAAAGGTTGCATACGGGGAAGGTTCCTGAGGTTCAGAACATGCGCCGCGCGAGACTGTCGCGGCGGACCAATCGATGCAGGACGGCACCCGCAAGGTGGGCGAGGATGAACAGGCCCAGGAGCGCTCCCCCGACCCAGTGGGTGGTCGAGAGCAACTTGGCGATGGCCTCGTCCTTGCCAATCGGCGAGGGCAAGGGCAGCACGTTGAACAGCGAAAGCGGGAAGCCCCAGGCGTTGGTCGCGAGAAAACCCGAAACGGGCATCAGGATGAGGAGCGCATAGAGCGACAGGTGCGAAATCCTCGCGAGCCGGATGACCGAGGCCGGCGTGTCAGCGGGCCAGGCGGGCGCTGGACGGATCAAACGATAAGCGACGCGTAGCAGCGCGAGAACGAGCACCAGGATGCCGAAGCTCTCGTGCAGGTTGTAAAGCCGCATCTTCAGCGGCTCACTCTCTGGCCGAAAATACGCGAGCCAGAGCCCCATCGGAATGACCAGTAACAGGATGATCCCTGCAGTAAGCCAATGCAGCACTCTCGCCGTCGGCGAATAGCGCTGGGCAGGATCCATCGCGGTCGAGTTGGTGTCAGAACTCATGCGAGCGGCCCCAGTTGGCCGGGAATGCACGCCGGCACCCGGCTCGATGCTGACAGGAGACGGCCCGCAGATCCGCAGGCCGCTCAGACCAACACGGCTCTCAGATCGAGTCGATCCGGGCGTAAGCCGAGTGGTTGTGAATCGACTCGAAGTTCTCGACCTCGACCGAGTACCGCTCGATCCGCGGGTCGGTCGAGAGGCTTGCGGCCACGTCGCGGATCAGGTCCTCGACAAACTTCGGATTGTCATAGGCGCGCTCGGTCACGTATTTCTCGTCGACCCGCTTGAGAACGCCATAGAGCTCACAGGACGCCTGCGCCTCGGCCACACGAATCAGCGATTCTGGGCTGATCGGCTCTCGCCCGATCACGTCAATGGTGACGTGTGAGCGCTGGTTGTGCGCGCCGTATTCGGAGATTTCCTTGGAGCAGGGGCAGAGGCTGGTCACCGGCGCCGTCACGCAGACCCGCGCGCGGGCGGTGTCCGCCGCACCGTCGACGACCACGGACAATTGGTAGTCGATCATGCTCTGGATACCCGAAATCGGCGCCGCCTTGCGAACGAAGATCGACAGCTTGACCTCGAGGCGGCCGCTCGCGGCCTCGAGCCGCTCCAACATCTGCCGGTGCAGCGCCAGCAGACCCGCCACGTCGGTGGACTCGCCCCGCTGATCGCGTTCCTCGAGTAATGCGATGAATCGCGACATGTGAGTGCCCTTCTGGTCAGCGGGCAGCGCCACAGCCATCGTGAATTCGCCGACGGCAGGCTGGGGGCCCTGCTCGCCCTGCCAGCGCAGGGGATAGCGCAGGCCTCGGACGCCGACGCGTCCGATCGGAATGTTGCGCGCGTCGCGGTAGGCCTGCACATCGGCAATCGCGCCGATCAGGGCGGCGTTAGGGTCGCGGGAGTTCATCGGGCCTCCATCGGTCCGGTATCGAGGTTGGTCAAACGGCTGCACGTTTGTGGCCGCACAGTCCGCGAAACGGGAAAGGCGCGATCCTATGCGCTTGCGACCTCGCCGTCACGCATGTGCGATCGAAATGGAGGGGTATGGGCCGGCCCGGCGACAAATCCCTGGCCTGAAATAGGGTAATTCGGCCGTCTGGTGCGGGCAAGCGGGCGCGCTCAAGTCCGCGGCAACGTGACGCCCTGTTGGCCCTGATACTGGCCCCCTCGATCACGATAAGAGGTTTCGCAGACCTCATCGGACTCAAGAAAAATAACCTGCGCGCAGCCCTCACCCGCGTAGATCCTCGCCGGCAAGGGTGTCGTGTTGGAGAACTCCAGGGTGACATGCCCCTCCCACTCGGGCTCGAGCGGGGTGACGTTGACGATGATGCCGCAACGGGCATACGTCGATTTTCCGAGGCAGATCGTGAGGACCGAACGCGGGATGCGGAAGTACTCGACCGTGCGCGCCAGCGCGAACGAGTTGGGCGGGATGATGCAGACTGGACCCTTGACGTCGACGAAGGACTTTTCGTCGAAAGCCTTGGGGTCGACGATGGTCGAGTTGATGTTCGTGAAGATCTTGAACTCGTCCGCACATCGCAGGTCATAACCGTAGCTCGAGGTCCCATAGGACACGATCCGCTGGCCATTGACCGAACGAACCTGCTCAGGCTCGAAGGGTTCGATCATGCCCTGTGCCGCCATACGGCGGATCCAGCGATCGGATTTGATCGTCATCGATGCGCTCCCGCTCAGGTCTTCTGCACCACGATCGACGGAAACTTGAGGCTCATGTCGCGGGCCTGCTGGGCGATGCGTACGGCGACCCGGCGAGCGATCCGGCGATAGGTCGCAGCGAGTTCGCCCTCCGGATCGGCTACCACGGTAGGCCGCCCCGAATCGGCTTGCTCACGGATCCGGATGTCGAGCGGCAACCCGCCCAGATAGTCGACGCCATAGTCTCGCGACATCCGCTCACCACCGCCCGAGCCGAAAATATGCTCGGTATGGCCGCAGTTGGTGCAGGTGTGCATCGCCATGTTCTCGACGATGCCG
>CAZAVT010000336.1:0-4008 GCA_964488395.1 uncultured Burkholderiaceae bacterium
CGTCTACTCGACCGAATCCTGAGCGTGAGCGGCGAGCCCCCTGCCCCCTCCCCCGGCGAGCAGCTCGAGCCCAACATTGTCGCCCGCCTCTACGGGGAGCCGCTGGACCGCCTCCCGCAGGACCTATTCATCCCTCCGGACGCCCTCGAGATCTATCTCGAGTCCTTCGAGGGTCCGCTGGACCTGCTGCTCTACCTCATTCGCAAGCAGAACTTCAATATCCTCGATATCCCGATGGCGGAGGTCACGCGGCAGTACCTCGGCTACATCGACTCGCTACGCCGGCGAGACCTCGAGCTCGCGGCTGACTACCTGCTGATGGCGGCCCTGCTGATCGATATCAAGGCGAGGATGCTGCTGCCGGTACGCAAATCCGACAGTGACGAACCCGTCGAGGACCCTCGGGCCGAGCTCGCCCGCCGACTGATCGAATACGAAACCATGAAAAACGCCGCGCAGCGGCTCGATGCACTGCCTCAGATCGGTCGCGACTTCCTGGTCGCTGCTGCCCAGATCGAAACTGGAGGCACCGTGCGCCTGCCCGTCGTACGCCCGGAAGACCTGAGCGCTGCCTGGGCCGACATCCTGCGCCGCGCGAGCCTCGTGCGACACCACCAGATCACCCGCGAGCAGCTCTCGGTGCGCGACTTTATGACCCGCGTGCTACGCCGGCTGCAAGGCGCCCGCTTCGTCGAGTTCGAGGAGCTCTTCGAGGTCGAGGCAGGCGTACCAGTCGTGGTCGTGACGCTACTTGCCTTACTTGAACTGTCCCGCGAGTCATTGGTAGAAGTCACGCAGGCCGAGGCCTATGCGCCGATTTACGTTCGGCTCGCCTACCTCCCCAGCTGAGCCGCTGGCCCACGCTCGCGGCGGGCAGCGGGCCTTGCGGAGTGACTCATGCTGATCGAGGAAGGCGCCTGCCTCAGACGGTTCAACACCTTTGGGGTGGCTGCCCGCGCAAGGCAGCTCATTCACCTGCAGGCACTCGCCGATCTGCCGCGCGCGCTCGAACTTCTCGCCGCACAAGCTCAGGAGCCGCTGATCCTCGGGGGCGGAAGCAACCTGCTGATTGCCGGCGATATCGATGGCCCAGTGCTCCGCATCGACCTGCGAGGTCGGCAAGTGATCGACTCGCCGCACGTGTCTGACGACGCGGTGGTCGAAGCGGCTGCGGGCGAGCCTTGGGACGAGTTCGTGCGTTGGACGCTCGCCCTGGGCCTGTACGGGCTGGAGAATCTCTCGCTGATCCCGGGTACCGTGGGCGCCAGTCCGATGCAGAACATCGGTGCCTACGGCGTCGAGATGCGAGAGCGCTTCGAGTCGCTGGACGCAGTTCACCTGAGGACGGGTGAGCGGCGGGTCTTCAAAGCGGCTGATTGCGCGTTTGGCTACCGTGACAGCATCTTTCGCAAGCCAGCCTCGCCGTGGCTGATCGTCCGGGTCCGTTTTCTCCTGTCGCGCACGGCGCGAGTGAATTTGGGCTATCCGGACCTGCGAAACCGCCTTGATCCTGCGACGGCCACGCCCCAAGCGGTCGCCGCGGCGGTGAACGCGATCCGGCGAAGCAAGCTTCCTGACCCAGCCTTACTCGGTAACGCCGGGAGCTTCTTTCGCAACCCGGTGGTGGACTGGGAGGTGGCACGCGCGCTCAGGACCAGGCACGCCCAACTGCCGGTCTATCCGGCTGGCGAGGCTTCGAGGCACAAGCTCTCAGCCGGCTGGTTGATCGAGCAATGCGGCTGGAAAGGGCACCGGGAGGGCGACGCAGGGGTCCACGCAGATCACGCCCTGGTCCTGGTCAATCATGGCCAGGCGACTGGCGCTCAACTGCTCGCGCTCGCGCGCGCCATCCAGACCTCGATCCGAGAGCGGTTCGGCATCGAACTCGAGCCCGAGCCCCGGATCGTCGGAGCCTCTCGATAAACGCCCCCTCTGATCGGACAGCTCAGCGGATGGGGGGCTCGCCCTTGGGTCGAATGTAATCGCCTTCAATAATGGTCTGATCGTCAGCGCGGGTGCGTGCCGGGCCGGACGATACACCGGGCGCACCAGCAGCTCTTGCCCCTGCAGCCGCGCGAGCCGCTTCGACCTGCGCCTCAGCAGCCTGAAGGCTCGCCTTTAATTGCCGGCGCAGACCGCGAGTACGCCACCAGATCCAGCCACCCGCGACCACGCCGGTGATCAGTAGTCCTGCGAAAACGAACACCGACAGGAACAACCCCGCCACGAGCGCAGCAACCGCCAGGGTTCCGGCAACGAATTTGGCGAGCGGTCCGCTGCCCGACCCGATCTTTGCCTGAACATGAAACTGGATCTCGCGGTGTCTGGAAGGGTCCTGCTGGTTCACGGCACGCCTCGTCGACGAGTGGTATGACGATCATGATACTTGTGCTGGCGCCAGAGGATTCAATCCCCCGCTGGGCTCGGGATTGGTGGTGCCGTGGGGAACATGACACCGGTCAGCCCATCCGTCGCAGGGGCATCCTATGCTTTGACCGATGAACCGGAGTAAGGGGATGGTCATGGCCGATCACTGGTGGGTGCTGGTCTGCGATGCATCGCGGGCTCGGGTCTTTGCGACGTCCACACCCGGGGCGCGAATGGACGAGCTCGAAAGCTGGGTCAACCCGCCCGGACGGATGAGCGATCGCGAGCTCGGCGATGACCGCCCCGGGCGGGGCATGGATCGCGCGCGAGGAAGCCGGCATGCCATGGACCCACCTGTCGACCCCCACGAGAAGGCGCAGACCGCGTTCGCCCATTTGCTCGCGCATCGTCTGGCTCGCGCCTGGCAGGAGAAACATTTCAACCGCCTTGCACTGATCGCGCCCGCGGCGATGCTCGGACGCCTGCGCGCGGCACTTGATCGTCACTGCACCGAAGCGGCTGTGCTGCAGTGGGCCCGCGATCTGTCGGGCCTGTCAGCCATGGAGATCGCGATGCACCTCGCGCGCGAGCGGCCGGTCGGGGACCTGCATCCCGAGCGGCCTGGGCCCACCTCGGTTTTGTCCGGGCGCCGACTCTGATTCCCTCGGCCCTTCGTGCCTTTGGGCCTTCATGCCATGATCGGGCTTGCCTCCACCCATCAAGGTATCAAGCCCATGATGTTTGTGCTATCTCCAGCCAAGACGCTGGATTTCGAATCGCCCCTGCCTCGGCTGCCGAGCACCGATTCGGAATTCCTCAAGGAGGCCGAGCAACTAATCCGGCGGCTGAAGCGTTGTAAGCCCGCCGAGATTGCGGACCTGATGTCGCTGAGCCCGGCGCTCGCCGAACTCAACCATGCGCGGTACCAGCAGTGGTCGGCCAACCCCGTCGAAATGTCCTCTCGCCCCTGCGTCATGGCCTTCGCGGGCGATGTCTACGAGGGGCTGCAGGCGGGCGCGCTCGGGGCAACCGACCTCGCATGGGCGCAGGAGCGGCTGCGCATCCTGTCGGGTCTCTATGGATTGCTGCGCCCGCTCGATCGGATCCAACCGTACCGGCTCGAGATGGGCACGAAGCTCAACACCCGCAAAGGCGGCGACCTTTACACCTTCTGGGGCGACCGGCTGGCGCGTCGGATAGGCGCCGAACTCGCACAACATGATCCACCCGTCCTGATCAACCTCGCCTCAGCGGAGTACTTCAAGGCGCTACCAGCCAGGGCCTTGGCTCGGCCTGTGATCCAGCCGGTCTTCCAGGAACGCCGAGACGAGGGCTACAAGATCATCAGCTTTATGGCTAAACGAGCTCGGGGGCTGATGGTTCGTTATGCGATCAAGAACCGGATCGACCGGCCGGAGGGCCTACTCGAATTCGACCTCGAGGGCTATCGTTTCGACCCATCGGCTTCGGGAGACGCGAACTGGGTCTTTCGGCGGACGCACTAACCAACGCCGCATGAAAAAGGGGCGACCCCGCAGCGGAATCGCCCCCCTCTATCATCGACGCTCACGAGGCGGCGGGATGGCCACCTCGCAACCGCTCGCCGACTCAGCTCAGGTGATTGCCGAGCAGCTTGGTCAT
>CAZAVT010000337.1:0-3923 GCA_964488395.1 uncultured Burkholderiaceae bacterium
TCCTCGGCTGTGGCGCGCCGGACCAGCCGAATATCGATACGCTGCTCCAGGTCGCGAGTCCGGCTCACCGGGAGCGGTGGCTGCGCCCGCTCTCCGAGGGCCGGATCCGCTCGAGCTTTGCGATGACCGAGCCGGCGCCGGGTGTCGGTTCCGATCCCCGGATGATCCGCACAACGGCGACCCGCGATGGTGATCACTGGATCATCAATGGCCACAAGTGGTTTGCCTCGGGCACGATTGGCGCGGCCTTCACGATCGTTGTCGCCCGTACCGACGCAGGTCCGAGCTGGTTTCTCGTCGAAGCCGGTACTCCCGGCTTCACGGTGATTCGCAATGTCGAGTCGATCGACCCCTTCACGATCGGCGGCCACCCGGAGCTGCGTTTCGACGATTGCCGGGTCCCGGCGGACGCCCTGATCGGCGAGCCCGGTCGCGGCTTTGACTATGCACAGCTGCGGCTCGAGGGCGCGAGGCTCTTCCACTGCATGCGCCACATTGGCCTCGCCAGCCGGGCGCTCGAGTTCGCGCAAGACTATGCAAGCCGTCGGGAGTCCTTCGGCGGCAAGCTGTCAGAGCACCAGCAGATCCAGGCCATGGTCGCCGACTCGCACATCGATCTCTACGCGGCGCGGCTGATGACAGCCGATGTGGCACGGCGGCTCGACGCGGGGGAATCGATCCGCCATTTCTCGTCGATGGCCAAGGTGTTCGTCGCCGAGGCGCTGGGACGGGTCACCGACCGGGCCTCGCAAATGCTGGGGGCCCTCGGCATGTCGCTCGATTCTCCGGTGTCGATGATCAACCTGCGGATCCGGCCCTTCCGGATCTACGACGGGGCCTCCGAAGTCCACCGCTCGGCGATCGGTAAGCGCATCTTCGCTCGATCGATCAGCCCTTGATCCCATCCGCATCGGACGGCGCTGGCCGAGATGCGCCCCCAGCTTCACCGTGGAGTCGACCGCCCGTGAATAATGCCCCTGCCGACCCGCCGCTCACCCCACCGCTCGCGAGCGACGATGCCCTTGCGGACTTTCGAGCCGAGGTACGCGCCTTCATTGCAGCCGAGCTGCCCGCGGCGGTCCGCGAAAAGGTACGGCTCGGCGTCGAGCTGAGCAAGGACGACACGCTCGCATGGAACCGCAGGCTATCGGCCCGCGGCTGGATTGCGCCAAACTGGCCTGTGAAATGGGGGGGCACCGGCTGGAGCGCCGCTGAGCGTGCGGCCTTCCAGGAAGAGATGGCGATCCATCACGCACCTGAGCCCATCAGCTTTCCCTTCGAGATGATCGGCCCGGTCCTGATTCGCTTCGGCACACCCGCGCAGCAGCACTACTTCCTGCCGCGCATGATTTCGCTCGAACACAGCTGGTGCCAGGGGTACTCAGAGCCCAACTCCGGCTCTGATCTTGCCTCGCTAGGCACCCGTGCGACACGGGTCACGGCTGACGATGGATCGCAGCACTACATCGTGAACGGCAGCAAGATCTGGACCTCCTATGGCCACCGCGCCGACTGGATCTTCTGCCTGGTCCGTACCGACCCCGAGGCACGGCAGCAAGAAGGCATCAGCTTCCTGCTGATCGACATGCGCACACCGGGGGTGAGCATTCGACCGATCATCGGGATCCACGGTTGGCACCTGTTCAACCAGGTCTTCTTCGATGAGGTCAAGGTCCCGGTCGAGAACCGGGTCGGCGAGGAAAACCAGGGCTGGACGATCGCCAAGTCGCTGCTCGAGCACGAGCGGCTCAACCTTGCCCGGGTGGGCGAGAACCGGCGGCGCCTTGCCCGACTGAGAGCGGTCGCCCAGCAGGTGCAGGAGGCCGGACGACCGCTCTGGGAGCAAAGCGCCTTTCGCCACCGCTTCCACGAGCTCGAGGCCCGGGTCGAGACGCTCGCTTCGCTGGTGCTGCGCTTTCGCCTGCGTGCCGAGCAAGGCCAGACGCTGGGCCCCGAGACCGGCATGCTCAAGTTAGTTGGCAGTCAACTCATCCAGGACCTCGAAAACGCCACGGTGGACGCGATCGGGCCCGACACCCTCGCCTATGACAGCGACGCTCATCGCCAGCTGGTCGCGGCCGACGCACTGCGCAGCGAATACGCAGCCACCGCATCAGCACGTCGCTTCGTGAGCCGCGGCTTCACCATTGCAGGCGGCTCGAGTGAGATCCAGCACGAACTGCTCGCCAAGCAGGTGCTGGGCCTCTGAGCCGCGCCATCAAGACCCTCGCCAACCATTGCCAGAAAGCGACCGATCAAATGCAGATCGACACCGATGAACGCAGGATGTTGCGCGAAGCGGCTCAGCGCTATGCCGAACGAGACTATCCATTCGCCGATCGGCAGCGGGCTGCGGGACGGGCAGAAGGGTTCGACCCAGCGCGCTGGCAGCAATTGGCCGACATGGGCTGGCTCGCACTCGGCCTGCCCGAGGATTGCGAAGGCTTTGGCGATGTCTTCGATCAGCTGGTGGTGGCCGAGGCCCTGGGTCGCATGCTGGCACTCGAGCCCTGGATGCCACACCTGGGCCTGGTGGCGCCAATTCTGGCGGCCAGCCCCCGCCCAGGGCACCGGCAAATCCTCGCGGCGAGCGGTCAGGGACGAGGCCGGATCGCGCTCGCGGCCTGGGAGCCGGGCGGCCGTCACGATGCCTTCGAGACGCGCACCCAAGCGCGCCGGGTTGGATCCGATTGGCAGATCGATGGTCGCAAGACACTGGTGCTCGGCGGAGGCTCGGCCCAGCATTTCATCGTCAGTGCGCGAGTGGCGGGCGAGCCTCGCGACACCGAAGGCCTCGCGCTCTTTCTGATCGACGCCGATGCGTCTGGACTCACGCGTCGCGCGCTTCCGACCTATGACAGCCACCAGACCGCCACCGTCACGCTGGACTCCGTACGAGCCCCAGAGGACGCGCTGATCGGCGAGGCTGGCGCCGGCTGGCCCACCCTCGAACGCGCCATCGACCACGCGACAGTGCTCGCCTGCGCGCAGGCAGTCGGTGCCATGGACCTCGCATTCACAACCACGCGCGACTACCTTGCCACGCGCAAACAGTTTGGTCGGGCTCTCACACAGAACCAGGTCATCCGGCACCGGCTCGTCGACCTGTTCGTGGCCATCGAACAGAGCCGGGCCATCACCGAGACTGCTGCGGGTCAGCTCAGCGCCTCGGGGCTGACGCGGATGCGCGCCGTCTCCCAGGCCAAGGTTTTTGTCTCGCAAGCCGCCCGGCGTACCGGCGAGGATGCGGTCCAGCTGCACGGCGCGATCGGCATGACCGACGAGTACGTCGTGGGCCACGCGTACAAACGATTGGCCGCGGTGGCCAACCTATTGGGCGACGCGCCCTGGCACCTTGAACGACTGACGCGGCTCGCCGGCTGAGCGCTCAGCAGACCTCGAACAGACCGGCTGCGCCCATCCCGCCCGCGATGCACATTGTGACGACCACGTAGCGCACGCCACGCCGCTTGCCCTCGATCAGCGCGTGACCGACCAGTCGGGCCCCCGACATACCGAAGGGGTGGCCGACGGCGATGCCGCCGCCATCGACATTGAGGATCTCGTTGGGGATGCCCAGCCGGTCGCGACAGTAAATGACCTGGACGGCGAAGGCTTCGTTGAGTTCCCAAAGGCCGATCTCATCCATTCGCACGCCGGTGCGCTCGAGCAGACGTGGAACAGCAAACACCGGTCCAATACCCATTTCATCGGGCTCGCAACCGGCGGTCGCGAAGCCCCGAAAAATGCCAAGCGGCTTTAAGCCACGGCGCTCGGCAAGGCGCGCATCCATGACCACGCAGGCTGACGCGCCATCGGAGAGCTGACTCGCATTGCCCGCGGTGATGCAGCCGCCTTCCATGACGGGTTTGAGTCCGATCACACCATCGAGGGTCGTCTCGCGGATGCCCTCGTCCTGCTTG
>CAZAVT010000338.1:0-3901 GCA_964488395.1 uncultured Burkholderiaceae bacterium
AATTCGGGAGGCGCCCGCTCAGGGAGGAGAAGCGGGAGACAGCCGAAGCTATCTGTTGTCCATGATAAAGGTTAGACAACGACCGTCAAGCAATAGACGACTAGACACAGGGGAAAATTCGTGGCGATCGATCATTTTTCAGGGTTTCAGGCCTTCCCGGCGACTCGCATGCGCCGAAATCGCCGAAAAGACTTTGCACGCCGCCTCGTTCGAGAGCACACGCTCAGCGCCAGCGATCTGATTTACCCGGTGTTTGTCCTGGACGAAACGAACCGCTGTCAGGCGGTCGCGTCGATGCCCGGTGTCGAGCGGATGTCGGTCGACCGGCTGCTTCCGGTCGCTGAAGACTGCTTGAACTTGGGGATCCCAGTGCTCGCGCTGTTTCCGGTCATCGACCCCGCCCTCAAGACCCCCGACGGTCGTGCGGCCACCGACCCCAAGGGCCTGGTACCGCGGGCGGTGGCCGAGCTCAAGCGCCGGTTTCCCGAGCTGGGCGTGTTGACCGACGTGGCGCTTGACCCTTACACCAGTCACGGTCAGGACGGCGTCATCGACGACAACGGCTACGTCATCAACGATGTCACCACCGAGATCCTGGTGGAGCAGGCCTTGGTCCAGGCGAGCGCCGGCGTGGACATCGTCGCCCCTTCGGACATGATGGATGGGCGGGTGGGTGCGATTCGCTCAGCCCTCGAAAAGGCGGGTCACATCCACACGCAGATCATGGCCTACTCCGCCAAGTACGCCTCGGCTTTCTACGGGCCGTTTCGCGACGCGGTCGGCTCGGCCAGCAATCTGGGCAAGAGTGACAAGAAGACCTACCAGATGGACCCAGCCAATAGCGATGAGGCGCTGCGCGAGGTGGCACTCGACCTGCAGGAAGGCGCGGACATGGTGATGGTCAAGCCCGGCATGCCCTACCTGGATATCGTGAGCCGGGTGAAGCAGACCTTCAGCGTGCCGACCTTCGTCTACCAGGTGAGCGGCGAGTACGCGATGCTCAAGGCGGCTGCCGCGCAAGGCTGGCTCGACGAGCGCGCGGTCGTGCTCGAGTCCTTGCTCGCGATGCGCAGGGCCGGTGCCGATGGCGTATTAACCTACTTCGCGCGCGATGTAGCCCGCTGGCTCAAAGACGCGCGCTGAGGGTCACGCGCGCGGGCTTCGTCGCCGGCGGGTCTGGGCGATCACCCAGTCCATGAAACCGGCGCTGCCGCCGGCACTTTCCCAGGCGAGCAACTCGGGCAGTTCGTAGGGATGCAGTGCTCGCAGGCGCTGATCGAGCGAAGGCAGACGGGCGCGCGTGGTTTTCATGATCAAGAGCACTTCGCTGGACTGCTCGATCTCGCCTTGCCAGCGATAGATCGACTCGATCGGCTCGACGAGGTTGACGCAGGCGACCAAAGACTCCTCGACCAGCGAGCGGGCGATGCCACGGGCCGTTTCCCGATCGGGTGCGGTGCTGATCGCGACCATCACCCGTTCAGGCCGCGCGAACGGCAGCTCAACCGGTTCGGGTCGGGCGCGCGGGCTCGAAGTCTCGCTCACGGGACGGGGTGCCTAGGCGCTAAAACGCCGCACGGTCAAACGGCTGGCCAGCGCGAGGGCTGCCAAGGTCCAGATCGCGAGCGTGGCAAGACTCATCCAGGGCCGATCAGGCCAATGCCCGAGAAACAATGGACGCGCCAGTTCGACCGCCGCCGCCATCGGCAGGAGGGCGGCCGACCGGGCAAGCCATTCCGGCAACTGTGACAACGGGTAATAGACACCCGACACGAAGATCATCGGCATCAGGACCAGCGTGAAGTAGAAATTGAAGAAATCGTAGCCTTTGGCGAGCGCATTGACGACCAGACCCATCGCGGCAAAGCAAAGCGCGGTGAGCGCGATCACCGGAATGCATAGGAGCATCAGCGCCGTCCGCGAGACATCAAGCAGGACGGCGACCAGAACAATCGCAGTGCCTGAGAGCAGCCCCTTGGTTGCCGCCCACAGCCACTCGGCGAGCAGAACGTCGCGCAGTTCGAGCGGAGCATTGAGCAGGGACTCCCAGGTCTTTTGCACCTGCATGCGCGAAAAGGCTGAATAGAGCGCCTCGAAGCTCGCTGCCATCGCAGCACTCATGCAGAGGGAGCCCGCGGCCAGAAAAGCGATGTAGGGAACCCCCTCGACCTCGCGCAGCAGGCTGCCCAGGCCGTAACCAAAGGCGAGGAGGGTGATCAAGGGCTCGGCGACGTTACCGACCAGGCTTGCAGGGGCAAGCCGCCGCCAAACCAGCAGGTTGCGTCGGTAGATTGGAACGAAGCGGGTCATCCGGGCGAACCATTCAGTCACGAAGATCCCTCCCCGTGAGCCTCAGAAAGACGTCGTCCAGGTTGGCCGCGCGGCGTAAGACCCGCCAGCGCGCCGCCGCATGCGCCCACTGCTCGGCCCGCTCGGCGTGCCCGGTGTAAACATTCATCACGTCACCGATTCGCTCGATCCGCTCGTTCGGCAGCGCGGTGATCGCAAAATCGGGACTTGCGTCTGCAGGCAGGCCGATCTCGACGACCTGCGGCTCGACATGGGTGGCAATCAGCGCGGCGGGTGTGTCGAGCGCAATCGCGCGGCCTCGATCCATGATGGCCACCCGATCGCAAAGCCGCTCGGCTTCTTCGAGGAAATGGGTGGTCAGCAGGATGGTGCGGCCGGCGTTCTGCTGACGGCGAAGCCGCTCCCAGATCAGGTGCCGAGCTTGCGGGTCCAGGCCAGTGGTCGGCTCATCAAGAAGCAGCAACTCCGGGTCATTCACCAGGGCTCGCGCGAGTGACAGACGCCGTCGCATGCCGCCTGAAAGTTCGCTGATCCGAGCATCGCGCTTGTGGGCGAGCCCGGCAAACTCCAGGAGCGCTGACGGATCGCGCAGTGTGGATCGGCCGCGCTCGCCGAAATATCGGGCGAACACGATCAGGTTTTCGACCACCGTGAAATCGGGGTCGAGCGCATCGTGCTGGGGGACAACGCCCGTGAGACGGCGAACCGCCAAGGCCTCGTCGGGAACCCGTCTGCCCAGGACCTCCAGATGCCCCTGGTCGGGACGCGCAAGACCCAACAGCAGCTTGATCGTCGTGCTCTTGCCCGCCCCGTTAGGGCCTAGCAGGCCGAAGCACTCGCCGGGTCTGACGTCGAGACTCAGACCTGCCAGAGCCTGGAAGACCCCATAGGACTTGGTAACCTCGGCAAGTCGGATCACGGCAGCGGGCGGGTCAGACTCGCCCCATCAGAGTGGGACGCCTGCGGCCTTCCCCCCGACTGAAGCAGCCGGTGAGGGAGAGACCGCGTTCTCAGCTGGCGGTGCCGGCCGCCGGCGCTGCGGGCTCGGCTGCGCGGTCGGTGAGTTCGACCAGGGCCATGGGGGCATTGTCCCCCACCCGAAAGCCGAACTTCAGGATCCGCGTATAGCCGCCAGGGCGGCTGGCGAAGCGGGGCCCCAGGTCGTTGAAGAGCTTGACGACCATGTCGCGGTCGCGCAGCCGATCAAACGCGAGGCGCCGATTGGCGAGCGAGGGTTTCTTGCCCAGCGTGATCAAGGGCTCAACCACGCGGCGCAAGGCCTTGGCCTTGGGCAGTGTGGTCTTGATCATCTCGTGGCGCAGCAGGGCGTTGCAGAGGTTACGCAGCATCGCCTCGCGATGCGCGCTGGTGCGATTGAGCTTGCTCAGTCCGTGACGGTGACGCATGGTGGTTTTCCTGGGTGGGGCGGTCGCGGGCGGGGATTACGGCCGCTCGAGTCCGGCGGGCGGCCAGTTCTCGAGCTTCATGCCGAGGGTGAGCCCGCGGGAGGCCAGCACTTCCTTGATTTCGTTCAGCGATTTTCGACCGAGATTGGGAGTCTTGAGCAACTCGTTCTCGGTGCGCTGGATCA
>CAZAVT010000339.1:0-1261 GCA_964488395.1 uncultured Burkholderiaceae bacterium
GATGTCCGTTATCCCAACCTGAAGGCGGCCTGACCGCCTGCGTCAGCCAGGGCTCTAGCGCTCCGTTCTCGGAGCGCGCTGGCCCGCCCGATGAGAGGGCCGATCCCGTCCAGGGTTCGGCCCTCTGTTTTACTGCCGGCCTGAAATGAAGCGCGCTCCTTCGGCATGATCCATCAGGGTCACGAACCCCCCCGCACGGACGCGTTCGGGCAGGTGTGACCACAGGCGCAGCAGCAGCTGCGCGGTCGCGAGCGAATCAGCTGCCGCCTGGTGACGGATCAGGCAGCCGATGCCATACCGGTTCAGCCAGTGATCGAGCGGACGTCGTTGCGGGTCCTGGTGTATCACCGCTGCGAGTGGCTCGAGATCGAGCCAGGGGTTGGACACCGTGCGGCCCAGGTAGGTGCGGCTCGTGCGGTCGATCAGGGCACGGTCAAACTCGCTGTGATATGCCAACAACGGCGAATCCCCGACATACCCGATCCAATCTTTCATGACCTCCCGGGGGTCTGTGCCGCCTTGCTGAGCGCCCACGCCAATGCCGTGAATCAGGATGTTGCCCTTATTGATCAGGATGGACGGGTCATCGGGCTGGCGCAGTATCCGTTCGAAACTGTCGGCCATGACCAGAGCGGGTCGGACACGCTCTCCAGTGAGGTGAATGGCAAATGCCGCCATCGCGAGCAGCCGGTCGCTGCGAGGGTCGAGTCCGCTTGCCTCGACGTCAACGACCACCCAGCGCTCGGTGATCGGGCTGGCGGCTACCTCTCGCGCGCCCGTGCGGATCCCGCCCGGCCATAGCCTGTGCCACCAGCGACGTGCGGGGGTGATCATCGAGTCTCGTAGTCGAGTTCGAGCTCTTTTTGCTGGTCCATCACCACGCGCAGCGCCTCCTTCAGCACCCGCCGATCGATATCGTTCAGCCTTTCGACCGCGATCAGGTTCGGGTTGCCCGAGCCTTCGATGGTGAAGGGGCTGTCAGGAAGCTGGGTCCGCAGACGCAGCATCTGGAGGAACTCAAAGGCAGTCCGCCAGGCGTCGCTGCGCTGCGGCGGCATTTGGCGGCGATGGGCCACCGCGGCCAGCCGGCGAAGCGTACCGACCTCGTCGATGCCGTATTCGAGGGCTCGGATCCGTGCAACGGCTACCAGCACTCCGGTCCCCAGTCGTTTAAGGTCGAAGCAGTCGGAGTCGCCGATCCGCTCGGTCTGGATCCGCCCCAGCCAGTCGAGCGGCGGTGGTGTACGCAGGACCTCGGTCG
>CAZAVT010000339.1:1271-1557 GCA_964488395.1 uncultured Burkholderiaceae bacterium
TTGCAGAATCGGGGGCTCGCTGCGGCCTTTCTGACGATCAACGCTCGCAGCGGCAGCACAAGGTCCTCCCGCCCGGTGAGCGCCCGCAGGTCAAAGTAGATGCTGGCTGCGAGCAGGTGATCGGGGGTGCCCTGATCGATCCAGTGGCTGAAGCGATGCTGCCATTCCTGCATTGTCAGGCAGCACTCGGGGTTGCTCGCCATCACGTTCCCCTTGCAGAGCGGGAAGCCGCAACGGGCAAGCGCATCATTGACCGCGCGCGCGAACGCGAGCCACTGTGGTCGCT
>CAZAVT010000339.1:1570-3896 GCA_964488395.1 uncultured Burkholderiaceae bacterium
GAAGAGCTTGCTATTCAAGTTGCCAACGCTGCCGCCACTGTGGTCGCTCCCGTTCGGGCTCGTCACTCACAAAGATCAGGCCGTTATCCTGGTCGGTCGCGACGGTCTGTTCCGAGCGACCCTCGGAACCGAACGCAAGCCAGCACATCTGGGATGGTTTGCGACCGTGCAGTGCCGCGATCAAGGACACCAGTCGCCACGTGAGTCGGTCGTTCAATTGGCTGATCAGCTCGGTGAGAGGTGCCGCTTGAACGCCCTGGGCTATCAGCTGGGCGGCGAAGCCACGAATTTCCTCTGAGAGCCCCTCCAAGGTCTCGACGTCCGGGGCCGCGTCGATGCTTGCTGCCAGGTCCCGGATCGATCGTCGCTGGATCGCGAACAGATCGCGCTCCGAAACGATGCCTACAACGAGTCCCGCGCGGGTGTAGGGCACGTGGCGCAATCCGTGCCGGGCCATGAGCAGCGCTGCCCGTTGAGCCGGGCTCTGCTCGGGCAGGGTATGCACAGGCGCGCTCATGACCGCCGAGATCGGCGTTTCGAGAGGCAACTGGGGCAGGGCAATTCGGCTCAGGATATCGTGCCGGGTCAGGATCCCTATCGCCCCGCCTTGCTCGCCCGTCACCACGATGGAGCCGATCCGCTGCTCCTGCATCGTGCGCATGGCCTCGCCAATCGGCGTATCAGGCCCGCAACGAGTGATCCGGGACGTGCCGATCTCGCGCAGTGGTCGTTCCAGGCTCTGTGACGCCAGGTTTTGCGAGGCGTAGGCCGCCTGAAGGGCCTTGCGCGAAAGCTGCAGAAACGCCTGCATGCGGCGGTTCAGCAGGTCGGCAAAGGGCGGGCATGATTCGGCGAGTCTCTGAACGACCACGAAGGGGACGCTTAGACAAAAGGTGTCACGGGTGGCCACATATGGGGCGGTGACTGCCCGTCGAGCCAGCAGTGCGGCAACGGGGAACAAATCTCCCGCCTCGTATTCGAAGCGGCCGCCGTACGGTCCGGATTGTTCAGTGCACCTGCTCACTGCTCCTTCGCGGATCATCAGGAGTGAATCGATCACCCCATCGTCCGGGCTGAGTACTGTCTCATTCGGCGCGAAGTAAAGTTCTGTCGAATGGGCAATAAACTCATCGACCTGCTCGACCGCCATCTGCGCAAAGGGTGGATAGCGGCAAAGGCGCTCGCGCAAGGCGATGGCAAGCGCCGCGGAGGCGATCCGGCGATGCGCCGTGAGAGACGGTTCGGCCATTGGCAGCTCTCTGTGATCACCGCGCAGTGATCCTCGACCAGCAGGGTCGACCAGACCACCGTCCGGTGGCGGGGCCCTTACATCTCAATGTCCATCAGGATCGCCTCGATGCCCGCCTTGGCGCAACGGTCGTCGGCTTCGCCTCCGGGCGCGCCGGAGACGCCGATCGCAGCGATAACCGCACCCGCCGCCTCGATGGGCAGGCCGCCGCCGATGGCCAGTACCTGGGGCGCGTTGCGAAGACCACTCATCGATCTGCCCGCCTGTGTTTCAGCGGCCAGCGCGCTGGTCGTCATACGGAAGGAGGCGGCGGTCCAGGCCTTGCGCGTGGCGACCTCGACGGTATGGGCTCCTGCAAAGCGGTCGCGCAGGAACACCTGCAGCACGCCGCTGCGATCGGTGACGGCTACGCCAACCTGGTAGCCTGCCTTGCGGCAGCTCTCGATCGCTGCCTGCGCAGCCCGGTGAGCCGTCTCGAGGGTCAGGCTGCGGGTCGTGAAGGTCGCCTCGGATGCCAGTGACGGCAAGCCGAGGCAGGAGGCTGCCAAGCCGAGGGCGCCAGCGAGCATCCTGAGGGGTTGATGGCGACGAAGGTTTGAGGGTATGTTCATCGGAGCGCTCCGTGTTCAGGCGTTCAGCCAGCGCGACAGATCCTGGATGTCCTCGGCAAACATCTCGCCGATCTCGACCTGCACGAGTCGGCCGTCCCGACCGATCACCCAGACAATCGGCAGGCCCTTGGGCTTGCCGATCACCTCCCACCAGCTGCGGTCGAATCGGGTCGACGGGAAACGATAGCCGGTCTCGTTGTAGTACTTTCTGATCTCGTCTTCGGTCCGGTCGACTGACAAACCCAGTACCTCCAGACCGCGGCTCGAGTGCTCACGATACAGTTGATCGAGGACAGGGTTTTGCTTGCGGCAGAACGGGCACCAGGTGGCCCACAGCTCGAGAACGACCACCTTGCCATGCCAGGCCTCAGGCTCACGGACGCTGCCATCGATCAATCGTGCGCGCGGCAATCGGATCGCGGTACCGAGGGGCGGCGCGTCCCGGTCGGGTAAGCGTTGAAGGCTC
>CAZAVT010000340.1:0-2244 GCA_964488395.1 uncultured Burkholderiaceae bacterium
TCCAGGGCGAGGAATCGCTCTTTGTCGAGTTGATGTTGCGCGTGCGTAGCGCGCGCCAAAGCCCTTCCGAGGCACCGCCGCTTTTCGTCCTGGTGCCTCGCAGCCCTCAGCGCTTCGAGGCGCTGGCGGCGCAGCTCGAGCAGGTCGGACTGCGACTTGCACGCCGTTCCCAGCTCTACGATCGGCTTTGTCTGCCAAAGCGTCCCCGGTTGGGTGAGCGTTCAGAACTCGACGGGGTTGATGTGCTGTTGGGGGATTCGCTGGGCGAGATGTATTTCTACCTCGCGCTCGCCCAAGTTGTTGTCGTCGGCGGGTCTTTTGTGCCCCTTGGCGCGCATAACGTCATCGAGCCGCTCGCTCTGGAAAAGCCTGTGCTGGTTGGGCCCAGCATCTGGGGGATTGAATATCCGGCTGTTGAGGCAATTGCCGCCGGGGTGCTCACCGTGATCCGTGATGGGGAGGCACTGGCGGAGGCCTTGCTCGGGATCCTTGCTTCGCCGGCGAGTCTGCGTGAAGCAGGCGAGCGGGGCCGGCGCTTCTACGAACAGCACGGTGGCTCGACGGCACGGCACTTGGCTGTGCTCGAACCTTGGATCGCCGGCCTGCCCACTTGAGCTCATGACTGCGAAAAAACCAACATCCCTTCTGCTGGTTGCCATCCGCGCGATCTCCTGGCTGCTCGACCCCATCTGGCGAATGGTGCTCGCGTACCGTCTGCACAAGGGGCGTGAGACCGGGGTCAGTGTCGCCCAGAAGTGCATGATGCTGCCGGTCGAGCGGCCGCAGGGCTGCCTGATCTGGGGACATGCGGTGGGCGTCGGCGAGGTGCTGGCGCTGGCTGGTTTGTTCCGTCAACTTGGGGAGCGCATGCCGCAGGCGACTTTTCTGCTGACCAGCTCGGCTCGAAGTTCCGGTCAGGTCCTCGCCAAGGGCGGCTTGCCGGCGGGCTGCCTCCATCAGTTCGCGCCCATCGACACACCGCGTGCGGTCGATCGATTTCTGGAGGTCTGGAAGCCGCAGCTCGCCATCTGGTGCGAGATGGATCTGTGGCCTGTGCTGCTGCACGCGACGACCGAACGTGCGATTCCGCGGGTTCTGGTCAATGCTCGCCTGAATGAGCGTTCATTCGTGCGTCGGCAGCGGGTGCGGCCGCTCTACCACGCCTTGCTGCGGGGATTTGAATCGATCTGGGCCATCGATGAGGCAAGTGCTCGCTGGCTCCTCCGGTTGGGTGCCGACCCCCAGCAGTTGGTGGTCACCGGCACCACCAAGTCGATCTCGCCGCCTTTACCCTGCGACCCTGAGGAGCTTCAGCGCTGGCAGGTGGCGATCGGGACCCGTCCGGTGTGGGTGTTCGCCTCGAGCCACGAGGGGGAGGAGCCACTGGCGCTTGCGGCTCATCAGATCGTGTGTCGCCGTTGTCCGGATGCGCTGTTGATCATTGCGCCCCGATACCCGGCGCGCGGCGAGGCGGTCGCAGCGCTCTGTCCCCCCGGGACCCCCCGCCGCAGCGTTCACCCCGAGACTTTGCCTTCGGGTCCTGTTTACGTTGCCGACACCTTGGGTGAGCTCGGACTTTGGTATCGCTTGTCAAAGGTCGCGCTGCTCGGCGGCTCGTTTGTGCCGGTCGGCGGTCACAATCCCTACGAGGCGATCGCCCTGGGTTGCACGGTCCTCCACGGCGCTCAGCTGTTCAATTTCACCGATAGTTACCGCGATCTCGACGAGCGTGGGCTTGCCACGATGGTGAAGGATTCGGATGAAATCGCTCAGGGGGTCGAGTCCGCCTGGCGCGGCACGGGCCCGCAAGCGCGTGCTCCAGGGCCCGAGGTCGGATTCGAGGCGCGGCTCGAGGCGCTGATCGCGCTCGCGGCCCGCAGTTCGGACTAAATCGGCGACAATCATTCCTGTTGCCAACCTGCTCGATCAAGGAGCCCCGATGAGCAAAAGCCCCAGCAACCCATCCGGCGTGGCCGTGATGATCATGGATTTCCAGAACACCATCGTGAACATGATTGCCGAGCCTGAGCGCGCGCAGTTGCTCGCCAACGCGCAGTCGGTGATCGCGCTGGCGCGCAGCCGCGGCCTGCCAGTCAATTACGTGGTCGTGCAGTTTCGCGAGGGCCATCCCGAAATCGCCGCAACCAACAAGATGTTCTCGGGCATCAAGGCGAACAATATGCTGGTGGAGGGCACGCCGGGAGCGGCCATTCACGTCTCGGTCAAGCCCCAACGGGGCGACAT
>CAZAVT010000340.1:2254-3893 GCA_964488395.1 uncultured Burkholderiaceae bacterium
TTTGGCACGACCGATCTGACCTCGGTGCTGAGCGCCCAGCGTGCCCAGACCCTCGTGCTGTGCGGTATCTCGACCGGGGGCGTCGTGCTCTCGACGGTCAGGCACGCCGCCGACATGGACTATCGGATCGTGGTCGTGCGCGACGCCTGTGCCGATCCCGATGCTGAGACCCATCGTGTCCTGATGGACAAGGTTTTCCAGCGCCAGACCACGGTGACCACGACGGCCGAACTGGCTGGCGTGCTGGATTCCCTGAGCTGAGGATTGCCTTCATCGGAGAAACGGCATGCGCGCCTCGGGTACTCTCGCTGGAGCGGCACTCCAGCAGTTCAACATGGACTTCGGCCGCCTCGACAAGCTCACGCTTTTCGAGGCCCGTGACCGGCCAGCTCCCAACGCCTTCCTGGTGCGGCAGTACCCAGGCGTCACCTTGCCCACCCACTTCCACCACACGCCGCAGTTCCAGGTCGTTGCCGAGGGCAGCGGTACGCTCGGGCGCCATGACCTACGGCCGTTTACCGTGCACTATGCCGGGCAGGAAAGCGCATACGGACCGCTCGCGGCAGGCCCCGAGGGGATGGGTTACTTCACGCTTCGCCCGCTCTTCGAGTCGGGCTCCTACATCATGCCGGGTGCGCGCGCCCACATGAGTCCAGGGATTCGGCGTCGCTCGGTGACCTGCGAGCCCATGCCCGCCATGGCGTCTGAGGCGCTTGCTGGCTTGCAAACGTCGACCACTGATTCAGTCATCGAGCCCGACGAGACCGGTCTTGCCTGTTGGCGGCTGCGGCTGCCGCCCGGGGCCCCCGTGCATCGCCCGCCTCACCCGGGCGGGCTCGGTCGCTTCCTGCTGGTCACCGAGGGGCATATGCTGGAGGGTGGTCGGACTCTGCCGCGGATGTCGGTGCTATGGGAGGAGCCGGACGCGGGCCAGAGCGACGGGGATCGCCCTTTGCAGGACCTGCCGCCGCTTGAGGCTGGACCGGCCGGTCTCGAGCTGCTGGTGATGCAGTTCCCCGGTAATGCCCTCGACCACAAGACACCACCCTCGGGCAAGACCCAGGGTCGGCCGGTGACGGCTTCGGCCTGAGCCTGGGCACGGTGGGCTGTTGACGGTGCTGGACGGCCTTGCTGCCCATCCCTGGGCCTACCCGGCCCTCGAGGTCACGCACTTGGTCGGCGTCGCGCTGATCCTCGGCAACCTCGTTCTCCTCGAGTGCCGAGTGTTCGGCCTCGGGGCGGATCTGCCGATCGAGCCCCTCGCGCGGCTGAGCCTGAGCCTGGCGGCCATCGGGTTCTTGCTGGCGGCCACGACGGGTCTGCTGATGTTTGCGACGCAGGCTGGGGAATTGTTGGCCAACCGCGCGTTCACCTTCAAGATGCTGCTCTTGGTGGTCGCCGGCTGCAATGCGGCCTGGTTTCATGGCCGCGGTGCGCTCGCACGACTGGATGGGCTCGCGCGGGTGCAGATGGTTTTTTCCGGCGCGCTTTGGGTCGCCGTCGTCGCCCTCGGGCGCTGGCTCGCCTACGTCTCGGCCGAGTCTGGGCAGAATGAGGTTTACGTGCGCCCGTACGGGCGGCAGGGAGCACGGATCAAGGTCAGCCTCAACGGAGGCACCGAGCCGGTCTGGCGGCGGAG
>CAZAVT010000341.1:0-1879 GCA_964488395.1 uncultured Burkholderiaceae bacterium
TCTACCGGATCTTCCTGCGCAACGGGCGCTTTCCCGAGGAGATGCGCGGAGATATCCGGGCGATGATCGCTGCGGTGCGCCTGGGAGAGAAACGGTTCATCGAGATCTTCCAGCGTTTTGGTGCTGAGGTGGCCGAAGACGCCTTCGACAAGCTCAATGAGCAGACACGCAATGGTCTGATCCGACAATTGCGCGAAACCTTCCGACCGGGCACCTATCGCTTTGCTGATGGCATCGATAGCGATGGTCAGGGGCACGGACCCTTCATGATCCGCATGGCGCTCAAGGTCAGCGAGGACCGGATCGAAATTGATGCGAGTGACACCGACGACCAGGCGCCGGGGCCCGTCAACTTCCTCATGAATCCAGCAGTGCCGAAGATGGTGTTCGGTATCTATGCCATGGCCCAGGATCCCACATTGCTGATCAATGAGGGCGCGATGCATGCGGTCGATGAGGTCAAGGTCCGCGAGGGGAGCCTTCTGCAACCTCGCTTCCCGGCGCCATTGAATCAGCGAGGGCTCACGCTGATCAGGACGGTCAACGTCTGCGCCGGCTTGATGAATGTGGCCTCTCAAGGCCAGTCGGTCGCGGCGACAGCGGCCTACTCGATCTATTTTCTGCGCGGTCACGACGCCCGGACGGGTCAGGCTTTCCTCATTGCCGATGGGGTGGGCGTGGGCCATGGTGCGAGACCTTTCGCCGATGGGCACAACGGTGTCTACTACGTGGCGCAGGAGAACAACCCAGCCGAGTTCCTGGAGCAGATGTACCCGATGCGCCTGATGCGCTACGAGATGCGCGCCGACTCGGGGGGGCCCGGCAAGTTTCGCGGTGGCGTTGGCGTGACGCGCGAGGTGATGTGGTTGGGCCCTGACGCCATCCTGGCGATCCGCATCGATGGCATCAGGAATCCGCCCTGGGGCGTCAATGGCGGTCAGTGCGGTCGGCCTGGACGCTGCACGATCAATCCGGGACGCGCTGATGAGCGAGAGGTCTCGCCGCTGTCCGATGGGACGCTGGTGCGGGCGGGCGACGTCGTACGATTCCAGAGTTGTGGGGGCGGTGGTTGGGGGCATCCTTTTGATCGCGATACCGCACTGGTGTTGAACGATGTACGCAGCGGCTACGTGAGTGTCGCGGGCGCGGCACAGGACTACGGCGTGGTGCTCCGGGTGGTCGACGAGGAGGTCGAACTCGATGCTGCCGCCACGTCGAGTCTGCGAGCGTCAAGCCGCCCGGCTTCGAAGCTCTTCCATAACGGTCAGTATGTCAACGCGATGCAATGAACATGTCTACGATCGATTCCAAATCCAGCGCCACGCAGCGCACCAGCATCGCCATCGACATCGGCGGCACGTTCACCGATGTGGTGACGTTCGACAATCAGAGCGGTCAGATTTACAACTCCAAGGTGTCGTCGACGCCCCAGGATCAGTCGCTGGGGTTCGATGACGGCGTGCTAAAAGGCCTCGAGGTATCGGGCAAGGCAGCCGCTGACATCACCCAATTGCTGCATGGCACGACCGTTGCCACCAACCTGATCCTGGAAGGAAAAGGCGCGGCCTGCGCCCTGTTGACCACGACAGGGTTCCGGCATGTGCTCGAGATCGCGCGGCATGACATTCCTCGCAAGTCCAATCTCTATTCCTGGAGCCGCGCTGCCCGTCCGGTGCAGCCCGACCAGATCTTCGAGGTGGCCGGACGGATGGGCCCCGATGGGACTGAGATCGAGCCGCTGAGCGAGGATGATGTTCGTCGGGCCGCGCGCCGGCTGTGCAAGGCTGCTGGGCGGCGCCGGGTGCGAAAGGACCCGGCCCCGGCCCTCTCGCACCCGCGGCCCGCATCGCGATCGGCGGGCCGCGCGGGCCTGCCAGAG
>CAZAVT010000341.1:1889-2786 GCA_964488395.1 uncultured Burkholderiaceae bacterium
ATGGGCCCCGATTGGGCCGAGATCGAGCCGCTGGGCGAGGAGGGTGTTCGTCGGGCCGCGAGCCGGCTGAAGGCTCGCGGCATTGTCGCGGTGGCGATCTGCTTCCTGCATGCCTATGCCAACGCCGAACATGAGCGGCGGGCCCGCGAGATCTTTCTTTCGGAGCATTCCGATGCCCTGTTGTCGATCTCTTCGGACATCCTGCCGGTGTTTCGGGAATACGAGCGGGCGCTGGTGACGCTGTTGAACAGTTATGTCATGCCCTCGGTGTCGACCTACGTCGGTCGCCTGCAGACCCGCATGCAGGAGCGCCAGATCCAGGCGCCGCTGCTCCTCATGAAGTCGTCCGGTGGCGTCACTGGCACGCGCGAGATCAAGGTCTCGCCTGTGCAGACCGCGTTATCGGGGCCGGCGGCGGGGGTTGTCGGTGCGGCTTTCGTGGGGGAGGCGAGTGGATTGCGTGACCTGATCACGATCGACATCGGCGGCACCTCCGCTGACATCTGCCTCATCAAGGATGGCAAGCCCAACACCACGACTAACACTCGTATTGGCGAGTGGCCGATCTCGCTGCCCATGATCGATATCCACACGATCGGCGCCGGCGGCGGCTCGATCGCCTCGGTCTCGCCGCTTGGCGGCCTGACGGTCGGGCCCCGCAGCGCTGGCGCGGTGCCCGGACCGGTGTGCTACATGCGCGGCGGCGTGGAGCCCACGGTCACCGATGCGCATCTGGTCCTGGGCCATCTTCCGCCTTATCTGCTGCAGGGCAGTCTGCAGCTCAACCGCGACCGGGCGATCGAGGCGATCCGCACGAGAGTGGCCGAGCCGCTTGGTTTGAGCGTCGAGGAGGCCGCCCGAGGCCTTCAGCACGCAGCCGACATCGCGACGCGACGA
>CAZAVT010000341.1:2796-3893 GCA_964488395.1 uncultured Burkholderiaceae bacterium
GGCCGCCCGAGGCATTCTGGCGGTGGTCGACAACAACATGGTGGGCGCGATCCGGGTGGTGTCTGTCGAGAGAGGACATAATCCCGCCGATTTTGTGCTCCTGCCGTTTGGCGGGGCCGGTCCGCTGCACAGCAGCGCGCTCGCACAATTGTTGGGTATCCGCCGCATCCTGGTTCCGCCGGCGCCGGGCGTGTTGTCGGCACTCGGCCTGATGGTGTCGGACTTGCGATCGGATTACGCCCGCACCTGCTTGCAGCGCCCGCCGCATTACCGCCACGATGAGATGGAGGAGGTCTTTCGCGAGCTCGAAGCCAACGCCGAGGAGTGGTTTTCCCGGGAGGGCCTGCAGCTCAAGAGCCGCAGTACCCAGCGCACAGCGAGCCTGCGCTACCAGGGGCAGGGGTTTGAATTGACCGTACCCTGGCTCGGGCAGGCGGACGAAGCAAGTACGCAGGCCTGCCTGCAGCGCTTTCACGCGCTTCATCGCCAGCTTTACACCTTCGCTCAAGAGGACGCGCCGGTCGAAATCGTGACGCTTGGGGTGACTGCGGTCGGTACGCTCGAACGCCCCCGCTTGCCCCGCTTGCCCCGAAAGACCTCGGTCAAGGAGGCGATCGTGGGCCTGCAACCGGTTTTTTTCCAGGACGGTTTGCGCGATTGTCCGGTCTACGACCGCCGGCAGTTTGGCGCGTCGGCCGAGCTGGTCGGGCCAGGTATCGTGATTCAGCTCGATGCCACCACCCTGGTGGGTCCGGGGCAGCGACTGCAGGTCGACGAGGTGGGCTCAATGATCATCGATCTGGCGAGCTAGGATCGGATGCGAGGTCTGTGATCGACGCCACGACTCCGGTGCAGCGTGTTTGTAGATGCCTAACGCCAAACTGGTCGACACGCGAGCGGCGCTGGGTCCATCATGGCGGTGAAGGCCGGGTTCGCAACCGGTTTGAGGTGGGCGACCATGTGCCGTTTGTCGGGAGGCTGACCTGCCCGGGTGGACGTACCTTGTTGCTGGTTGGTTAGACAGTGGTTTTGTGTGTGGTTCGATCGGTGAATTGACTTTCGGGGAATCAAATGAAAATCGGAAAAGAGTCAATCGG
>CAZAVT010000342.1:0-3890 GCA_964488395.1 uncultured Burkholderiaceae bacterium
CGTCGGAGCACCCCGTCGCGCTGCAGATTGGCGGATCTGAACCTTCGGATCTGGCCCGCTGTGCGGTGATGGCGCAGGCTGCAGGCTTTGACGAGGTCAATCTCAACTGCGGATGTCCGAGCGAACGGGTGCAGCGCGGCGCCTTCGGCGCCTGCCTGATGGCCGAGCCGGCGCTGGTCGCCGACTGCGTCAGGGCCATGCGCGACGCGGTTTCGATTCCCGTCACGGTCAAGCATCGCATTGGCTTGGACCGGATCGAAAGCTACGGATTCGTTCGAGACTTTGTGGGTACTTTGGCCGATGCAGGCTGTGAGGTCTTCATCGTGCATGCCCGTAACGCCTGGCTGCAGGGCCTCAGCCCCCGTGAAAACCGCGAGATCCCGCCGCTGCGTTACGCCTTCGTTCACCAGCTCAAGCGTGACTTTCCGGCCCTGATGATCGTGCTCAATGGCGGCTTGCGGGACCATGTTCAGGCCGTTGCGCAGCTCGACCATGTGGACGGTGTGATGTTGGGACGTGCTGCCTGTGATAGCCCGTGGCTTCTTGCCGAGGTCGATAGCCGTTACTACGGCCTCGACGACCCCTTTCTGTCGAGGGCTGAAGCGGCCGAATCAATGAAGGAGTTTCTCGCTCGATCGGTGCGGGAGGGCGTTCCGACCCGAGCCGTTCTGCGGCACTTGCTCGGTCTTTTCAACGGACTGCCGGGAGCGCGGCGCTGGCGTCGGACCCTGAGTGACGCGGGCTTGCTCGCGAGCTGTGGCCCGGAACTGCTCGATCGCGCGCTCGAGGCGCTGGCGGCCAGTCCGGCGATTGCCCCTCTCGGCCATGAGGGTCGCCCCCCGGCGCTGCTCGCACCGTGAGTGGCGAGCACTCCAGACCGTCGGCGGTCCAGGCGGAAAACCCGCTAGGCGGCGAGCCGGCGGGCGCGGACGTAGAGCAGGATCGTCGCGAAGCTCCCGGTGGCAAGTCCCGCCTCAATCCAGCCCAGCAACACGCTCGGCCCGCTGTCGGAGCCACCCCGGACCAGACCCTCGGCGAGGTAGATCATCACCACCATCGACCACCATTGGTAGGTGCGGATATCCCCGCGTATCAGGCCCGGCAGGGCGAGTATCAGCGGCACGACCTTGAGCGACAACAACCACGCCCCTGGGCGCAAGGGCGCGAGCCAGAGTTCCCAGGCGAGACCCAGCGCGATCAGCGCAACAAATTGCCCGATCACCAGACGCCGCAGCACGGATTCGCTCATCATCATCGGCGCGATTATAGGCGGGGCATTCGGGCCTTCCTGGTGAACGTGCGCCAGTTGGTCGTCGACATGCTGGCTCAGGGGCGCCGTCTGCGGCTGCAGCAGGCGGCCGCAAGCCTCGCTTTTCTGTCCCTCCTGGCTGCAGTTCCGATTCTGTCGATCGGTTTGTCGGTGTTCGCAGCGCTGCCGGTGTTTGCAAGGCTGCGTGATGACTTGCAGGAATTTCTCTACGCCAACCTGTTTCCCGAAGCGTTCAATGAGATCGTGATCGAACGGCTCAACGAATTCGCATCGCGGACCACGGGCCTTTCCTCGGTCGGTGCGATCGCTTTTTTCGTGACGGCGCTGACGGTCTTGCGAGTGATCGAACGCACCATGAATCAGATCTGGGGGGCTCGCAGCAGGCGCAGCCTGTTCCAGCGTCTCGGACTCTACTGGGTGCTCCTCACGCTCGGCCCGCTGCTGCTCGCAGCGACCGTCGCGCTAAGCACCGAGCTGATCGCAGATGGCCTGCAGCGCATCGACGTCCCGGGCCTGCGCAGCGCCTGGTTCAAGACAGTGCCCTGGCTGACGGGCCTCGCGGCGATCTGGTTGCTGTTTCGTGCCTTGCCAGCCACCCGGGTCGATCCCTGGCACGCGCTTGCCGGGACCCTGCTGTCGGTGGCACTCATCGGGGGCCTGCAGAGCCTGCTCGAGGCTTATCTGCGACAGCTGCCGACCTATCAGGTGGTTTACGGTGCCTTTGCGGCGTTGCCGCTTTTCCTGATCTGGCTGTTCGCGGTCTGGGCGGCCCTCCTATCCGGGGCTTTGCTCGCCGCCAATCTGCGGCATTGGGGCGAGGCGCGAGAACCCGAGCCTGAAGGTTCGGCAGGCTGGGTCTTCGCCCAGGCGCACCGCGCCCTGGAACTCATGATGGATCGCGCGAGCGGCGGGCTCGACCGGGCCATTCCCGCCAGTGCCTTGAGCGAGCTTCTCGATCATGATCCTGGACGGCTTGAGACGATCGCCCTCTTGCTTGAGGAGACCGGCTACATCATTCGCTACCTGCCGCTGGCCGAGCTCAGCGTTGCGCGCCACCGTTCGCCCGGTCCAACGCTGCGCTGGTGGCCTTCTCTACGCCGCAGGCCCATGGATCTGTGGAAAGAACGCTGGGCCTGGGCCGTCGACCCGGCCAGGCTGAGCCTCAGGCCGCTGTTTGAGACGCTCTGGTGGGACGAGTCCCGGGTCTCGGGCGGGGTCGGACGCCGGCTCAGAACAGGGCCCTCCATCGAGGGCGATCTCCTCGATCGCCCCCTCAGTGCGCTCGGTCATCGGGACGGTGGCTGACGGAGGTCAAACCGCTGATCAGGGATTGCTCGGCGGTGAGCTGTTCAGGCACTGGGGAAGAAAAGCGCGCAGCGCGCTCAAAATGGCGTCAGGGCGCTCGGCCATCATGGCGTGTCCGCAATCCGGCAATTCGAGCCAGGTGGGTCGTGGCAAGGCCGCTGCGTCGGCCTGTTTGGCTAAGGCATCGAATAGCGGGCGAGCTGCGCGAGGAGGCGTCATCTGATCTCGCCGACCGCTGATCAGGAGGGTGGGGCAGCGGACCCGGGTCGCTGCCGCCATCGCGCCCTGGTAGTCGTTGCAGGCGCTGAAGTCCACGGCAAGCAGCCCGGGGGCTTGCCGCTCCATCAGGCGACGGTTCTGGTTGAAAAACGAGAATCCGGGTCCGGGGTTGCCCGGTCGGGCTGTGATGGTCGAATGAGACCAGGCGTTGATGAGATCAAACGCATGGGCCTCGTCATCGCGCGCTGCTTCGAGCAACGCGTCCGAAACGCGCATGGGCGCGGCGGTTCCCAGAAGCGCGAGGCCCGCGATCTGTCCGGCGCCGCGTGCAGCAGACTCAAGCGCGACCAGGGAGCCCATGCTGTGACCGACGACGCAGGCGCGCTCGATGCCGCAGGCACCCAGCGCCTCGAGGATCCAGTCCGCCATCGCCTCGACTGAGTCGAGCGCGGGGCCGGCGCTGCGCCCATGTCCGGGCAGATCGAAGGCGAGCACGGGATGCCCGTGATGGGCCAGATAGCGCGATTGAAGAATCCACACACTGTGGTCGTGCTGGGCGCCGTGAATGAAGACGACCGGGGTTGCGGCCCCCTCCAGCGGCCTGCCCCCGGTGTACGCATAGGCCGGACGCGAGCGCACCGTGAGTCTCATGCCGCGATCAGCCTTTTTCGGCGGCGCGAAGGGCGCCCTTGAGGTCCGCGATCAGGTCGTCCGGATCCTCGATGCCAATCGACAGGCGTAGCGTCGATTCGCCGATCCCGGCACTTGCAAGCGCGGCTGTGTCCATCCTGAAATGGGTGGTGCTTGCCGGGTGGATCACCAGGGATCGGGCATCGCCCACATTGGCCAGGTGGGAGAAGAGCTTCAGGCTCTCGACGAAGCGTCGACCCATGGTGCGATCACCGTTCAAGTCGATGCTGAACACCGCGCCACAACCCCGCGGCAGGAGGCGCTGCGCGAGCGCATGATCGGGGTGACTCGGGAGGTCCGGATAGGACACGGATCGAACCAGCGGCTGGGCTTCGAGAAAGCGGGCGATTGAGCGCGCGTTGTCGACATGACGGCGCATCCGCAACGGCAGGGTCTCGATCCCCTG
>CAZAVT010000343.1:0-1930 GCA_964488395.1 uncultured Burkholderiaceae bacterium
TGCGCACAGGCGGCCACCTGGGGCAGGTGCGTGACACATAACACCTGTCGATCGACTCCGAGCCTTCGCATCAACGCGCCGATCACCTCGGCGACTGCGCCGCCGACGCCCGCATCAGCCTCGTCGAAGATCAAGGTCGGGACCGGGTTGGCCTGGGCCGCGAGCACCGCGATCGCGAGACCGATCCGCGACAGTTCGCCGCCCGAGGCTACGCGAGAAATCGGCCGTGCTTGACCGGATCCGTGTTGCGCGATCCGGAAGTCGATCGCGTCGACGCCGCTCGCGCTGGCTGCCGCGGGCTCGACCCGAACCTCCAGTCGCGCGCCGGCCATGCCCAACTCGGCGAGCGTGGCGCTGACCCCCTGGGTCATGAGCGTCGCAGCCGCTCGGCGCCGGTCGGAAATGGTCGTCGCGAGCCGATCGTAGGCGGAACGGGCGGCTGCGGCGGCGCTGCGCAGGGCTTCGACGTCCTGACTGCGCTCGATCGCTGCAAGGCGCTCGTGAAGTGCTGCGACCTCAGACGGAATCGCTTCCGGACTGAGCCTGAACTTGCGTGCGGCCGAGAAGATCGCGCCAATGCGGCTCTCGACCTCGGAGAGCCGCTGCGGATCGATTTCGAGCCGGCTGGCGTACTGGGCGAAGGCAGCGGCGGCCTCGTCGAGCTGGATGATCGCGCTGTCAAGGAGCTCCAAGGGTTCGGATAACCGGCTGTCGATCTGGGCGAGCGGACGAAGCCGGGAACTGACCGCCCGCAAGCGGTCCGCAAGCGCCTCGTCAGCCTCGGCGAGCGCGTCCGCCGCACCCTGGGTGCCTTCGGCGAGCGTTGCCGCATGGGCGAGCCGCCGTTGCTCTTCGTTGAGGGTCTCCCAAGTGCCGGCGGTCACCTGCAATGACTCGAGCTCGTTGACCTGCCAAAGCAACCGATCGTATTCGAGCTGGGACTCCCGCTCGCCTGCCTGGGCAAGCTCGAGCGTACGCTGTAGGCCGACCCATTGACGATGGACGGCTGCCAGTTCGGTGAGCTCCGCAGTGAGACCGGCAAAGGCATCGAGCAGTTGGCGCTGTGCACTGCTCTGGGCGAGCGACTGAGCCGCATGCTGCCCGTGTACATCGACCAGCATCGCCCCGACCTCGCGCAAGAGCGCAATCGGTGCCGGCTGCCCGTTGATGAGTGCGCGCGAACGACCATCGCTTTCGATCACCCGGCGCAGCAGCACCGTTCCAGGGTCGCCGGCAAGCTCGCGGGCCGCCAGCCACTCGTCGAGCGCCGCGGAACTCGCGAAGCTTGCGCTCAGGTCGGCCCTTGTGCAGCCCTCCCGGATCACGCTCGCCTCACCCCGACCGCCTAGGATCAAGCCCAGTGCATCGAGCAGGATCGACTTGCCGGCACCGGTTTCTCCGGTCAGAGCGGTGAATCCTGGGCCGAAGTCGAGATCAGCCCGGTCGACGATCACGAAATCCTGAAGCTGGAGCGACAGCAGCATCCCCGACCTCCCGGGTCACTGAGGCTCGAAGGGGCTGGTCCGCATCGAGGGGGGTTCCTGCCAGTTGAGCTTGCTGCGCAGGTTGGCGAAATAGCTGTAGCCCTCGGGGTGCAGGAAGCGCGACGGGAAGGGAGCGCGCTCGATCAGGATGTCATCGCCGACCTGGAGGTCATTGAAAACCTGCATGTCGCAGGCAACCCGAGGCTCGCGTCCTTCGATGACGCGGATCCCGATCGAGAGGTCCTCGGGCAGGGTGATCGGGCGGTTGGAAAGCGTCTGGGGAGCAACTGGCACGAGGACCACCCCCTTCAGCAGGGGATGCAGGATCGGGCCGTTGGCAGACAGCGAATAGGCGGTGGATCCAGTCGGGGTCGCGATGATCAGACCATCCCCCCGCTGGGTGTACATATGCTGGCCATCGACCTCGACCTGGAGTTCGATCATGC
>CAZAVT010000343.1:1940-3049 GCA_964488395.1 uncultured Burkholderiaceae bacterium
CCGCTGCGGGACGAGCGGCTGACGACGACATCGTTGAGGGAGAGCTCCTGCCAGACCACGTCGCCGCCGCGGATCACCCTTGAGATCAGCAGCGTCCGCTCCTCGATCTGGAACCGTCCTGCCAGGATCGCGGCGAGGGCGGGCTGCCAATCCGAGAGGGCGATGTCGGTGATGAACCCGAGCCGGCCGTGATTGATCCCCACAACCGGTACGCCAAACGGCGCCAGCGAACGTGCGAGTCCGAGCATCGTGCCATCGCCCCCGACCGCGATCGCCAGATCGCTCTCGTGACCGATCCGCTCCGGGGCCAGCGCCCGTACTCGGCCCGGCACGATCGCCGGCGTCGACCGTTCCTCGACCAGGACGTCCACCCCCAGGTCGGCCAGGAAGTTGGCGATCGGTGTGAGCGTGTCGTCGAGACCAGGCGTGTTTTGCCGGGCGATCAGCGCGATGCGTCGAAATGAGGGTTGCATGGCGGGAATTAGATCACAAGGGCGCACGAGTCGATGCAGCCGGCCTCGCGCCGCCTGCACTAGCCCGGCGGCTGGCCAAGGACTTGTCGGGCAAGGGCTTCTTGCATCGCGCCGTGCGCTGCCTACAATAACAGCCATGATGGACCAACGAGCACGGCTCCTCCTGAAGGCGCTGGTCGAGCGATACATCGCTGACGGTCAGCCGGTGGGTTCGCGGACCCTGTCGCGCCACGCGGGCATCGACCTGTCGCCAGCGACCATTCGCAATGTGATGGCCGATCTCGAGGAGCTCGGCCTGATCGCGAGTCCGCACACGTCAGCGGGCCGAATCCCCACGCCCAGGGGGTATCGACTGTTTGTTGATACCCTCCTCAAGGTGCAACCTCTCGAACTCGAGCAGACCGCCCGGATCGAGGGGGGGCTGCGGGCGGGTGAGCCGCAAAAGGTATTGACCGCTGCCGCCTCGATGCTGTCGAGCCTCTCTCATTTCGCGGGGGTCGTCATGACGCCGCGCCGGTCGTCGCTCTTTCGGCAGGTCGAGTTCCTGCGCCTGTCGGCCCAGCGCATCCTGCTGATCATCGTGACGCCCGAGGGTGACGTCCAGAACCGCATCCTTCTCACCGAGCGGGACTACAC
>CAZAVT010000343.1:3059-3887 GCA_964488395.1 uncultured Burkholderiaceae bacterium
CAACGCCCATTTCGCAGGCCTGGACTTCGAGGCGATCCGCAACGGTCTGCACGAAGAGTTGAGCTCGCTGCGTGACGACATCACCGGGCTGATGACCCGCGCGGTCGAGGCGAGCAATCAGGCCCGCACGGAGGACAGTGAACCCGTCGTTATCTCCGGTCAGCGCAATCTGCTCGGGGTGGCCGACCTCGCGCAGAGCATGGAGCGCCTGCGGCAACTGTTTGACCTTTTCGACCAGCGGACCCGCCTCATGGAGTTGCTCGATTCGTCGAGCCGTGCCCACGGGGTGCAGATTTTTATCGGTGGAGAGTCGCAGCTGGTGCCGATGGAGGAGTTGAGCGTGGTCGTAGCGCCCTACACCAACGCTGACGGCCAGATCATCGGCACACTTGGGGTCATCGGCCCAACCCGCATGTCTTACGATCGGGTCATCCCAATAGTTGACATTACCGCCAAGCTGGTCTCGAGCGCGCTGGCGCACAACGTATAGTGATCGGTTTGCCAACCGACGAGACCGTACACCATGGCGAGGTTCACCGCTGCCAGCGCCTTTGATCACGCGAGTCCGGAGCGGGTCGCTGTCCTGATGGTGCAGCTCGGTACGCCCGACCAACCTGAGTCGAGCGCTGTCCGCCGCTATCTGCGTGAGTTCCTCTCCGACCCGAGGGTGGTCGAGATCCCCCGGTTGGTCTGGGCGGTCATCTTGAATGGCATCATCCTCAACGTCCGGCCGGCCCGTTCAGCGGCCAAGTACGCGAGCATCTGGACCGAGCAGGGTTCGCCCCTCGCGGTCCACACGGCGGCCCAGGCGCTACAACTCGCGCAGGC
>CAZAVT010000344.1:0-3886 GCA_964488395.1 uncultured Burkholderiaceae bacterium
ACCAAGGTGCTGGCTGCCCGGCGCGCAGCCAGCGCTGGCGCGCATACCGTCGTCGCCTCGGGCCGCACCGAGCGGGTGCTCGAGCGGCTGGCGGCGGGCGAAGCGGTTGGCACCCAATTCATCGCCGACTTGCCTAGGCTTGCGGCGCGCAAGCAGTGGCTTGCCGACCACCTGCAGATGCGTGGCTCGGTGACGGTCGACGAAGGTGCCATCAAGGCGCTGCGTGCTGCGGGAAGCAGCCTGCTGCCGATCGGCGTAATGGCCGTGGTGGGTGATTTCGAACGCGGCGAAGCGATCACGATCCGTGCCCCCGATGGCGCCGAGATCGGTCGTGGACTGAGCAATTACTCCGCGGCGGAAACCCGTCGGATCATGCGCCGACCGTCCGCCGAGATCGAGACGCTGCTGGGCTTTTCCGAGTCCGCCGAACTCATTCATCGCGACAACCTGGTGGTGCATCCCGAACCCCGTTGAGAGGACCGGTCAAGGGTGCGACGGACTCGACAGTTCCTACCGACGGGCCCTATGATCGCTGCGACTGGCCGCAAGACCTCGAGCACGAGGCGATCGACCGGCCAACGCGACATGGGAGGATTGCGTCATGCAGGACGTGCGCCTGTATGCGGGAACGGCGGGTCACTCGACCTGGTTCAGCAGCGACCTGGGCGAGACCTGGATTCACCCCAACAGCCATTCGGGTCTCTACACTGAGGCGCGGGTCTGGTGCTTTTCGAGTCATCCGGCCGATCCCGATACACTTTGGGCTGGCTCGGACATGGGGCTCTTTCGCTGGAGCGAGGCCGCCGCCGCCTGGCAAGCGGTCCAAAGCCCGATGCAGGATGTCTGGTCGCTCGCCCAGGCGCCCGATGATCCCAGGCTCATCATCGCCGGCACCCGCCCAGGCGGGCTCTATCGCTCCGACGATGGCGGCGCGACCTGGACGCAGGGCGCAACGCCAGGCGTCAAGGCCTTCTCTGAGATCAATCGCGGGCCGACCCGGGTCACACAAATCCTGTTCGATCCCTTCGACCGGGACACGATCTGGGCCGGCATCGAGATCGGCGGAATCTGGCGTAGCCAGGACCGAGGCCGGCACTGGACCTTTCTCGACCGAGGTCTGGTGTCGGGCGACGTTCATGGTCTGGCCGTCGTTCGCGAACCCGACGGCAACAAGGCGATCCTCGCGACGACCAACAAGGGCCTGCATCGCAGCCGGGACAATGGCGAAAGCTGGGCCCTTGAACCTCTCGACTCACCCTGGCAGTACTCGCGCGCCATCGTGCTGGCGGCCGATCGGCAGACGCTTTTTCTCACCAATGGCAACGGCCCACCGGGCAGCACCGGGCGGCTGCTGCGCAGCCGCGACGCCGGCCTGCACTGGAGCGAGGTCGGGCTTCCGGGTTCGCTGAACAGCACGCTCTGGTGCGTCGCAACACATCCCGCCGACCCGCAACTGGTCTTTTGCTGCAGCAACCTCGGTCAAGTGTTTCGCTCGACCGATGGTGGCGAACAATGGACCCGCCTGCCCCGCGAATTCGGCGAGGTGCGCGCCCTGCATTGGCGCCCCGCACCGACCACCCGTTCCGACACCCAACCCGCCCAGTGGACCTACCGATGAGCGCTCGCTTCCACAAGATCCCCCCTGACCAGATGACCGCGCTGCAGCGCGAGGTCGCAGCCGAGATCGCCGCTGGCCCGCGCGGCGACGTGCGAGGGCCTTTCATCGCGCTCGTTCACCACCCGGAGCTCGCGCGGCGGGTGCAGGGACTGGGTGAGTTCCTGCGCTTCGGCGCAACCCTGCCCCAATCGCTGATCGAAATGGCGATCCTGATCACCGCGAGGCACTGGACCGCACAGCATGAGTGGTACGCACACGAACGGCTGGCCCGCAAGGAAGGGCTCGAGGATCATGTGATCGCGGCGCTGCAACGCGGCGAGCGGCCGCAAACCATGAGCGATGCCCAGCGTGAGGTTTACGATTTCTGCATCGCAGCGCATGACAGCGGCAGGGTGCCCGACGGTCCCTACGAGGCGATCAAGGCTCGTTTCGGTCATGAGGGCGTCCTGGAGCTTCTGTGCGTGAGCGGGTACTACTCGATGATCGCGATGATCTTGAACACCGCCGGTATGCCGCTGCCCGACAACGCGTCCCCGCCCCTGGCGCCACGCTGAAGGAGTCCTGCCCATGGCTGCCCCGATCCGTGTCGGTCTGATGGTCCCGGCTAACAACACGACGATGGCCCACGAACTGCCAGCTCTGCTGCCCGCGGGCTCGTCCTGCGATACCCTCAAAGTGCCGCGTGGACCGGGACTGCTCACCCGGGAATCGATCCCCGCCTATGTGGACGGCGCGATCGGGCTGGCCGCTCAGTACGCCGAGCGCCGGCCCGATCTGATCGCCTACGGTTGCACCGCGGCCGGTTTCCTGATGGGGCCTCAGGCCGATCGCGCGCTCAGCGAGCGCCTCGAATCAGTGACCGGTCGTCCGGTCGTCACGACCGCCCATGCAATGGTCAAGATCCTGGAACGCACCGGCGCTCGGCGGATTGCCGTCGTCACGCCCTACAAGGACGAGGTGAACCGGCAGCTGACCCGATACATCGAGGCGAGCGGCATCGAGGTCGAACGGCTGAACGCCATACCCGTCGACAACACCGAGGAACTGGGCCGGGTCACCGCCGAGCAAGTCGACGCAATGGCGCGTAAAACCGTCAACGACCGGCATGAGGCGCTCTTCATCGCGTGCTCGCAATTGCCCACCCTGGGCATCCTCGACGCGCTGCGCCGCGATCTGGGAATACCCGTCTGGACCTCGATCGCTGCGACCGCCGAGCTTGCCCGAGAAGTCGTCGTGGCCCATTGAGTCGGACAACATCACCGCTCCCGTCCCATAGGAGTGTCGCCATGAACAGACGCCCTCTCATCGGCGCCGCGCTCGGCGCGGCTCTTGCCAGCCTGCTACCGATGGTCGCCCAGGCCCAGGCCCAGACCTGGCCCACCGGGCCGGTACGGATCATCGTGCCCTTTGCGCCTGGCGCGCTGACCGACCTCGCCGCGCGCCATCTTGCGGCCGAGCTGACGTCGATCTCGGGCACCCAGTTCGTGGTCGAGAACAAGGGCGGCGCAGGCGGCACCATCGGTACCGCCGAAGTTGCCAAGGCACGGCCCGACGGCAACACACTGGTCTTTACCGACAGTTCGCTCACCATATCCCCGGGGCTCTACGCCAAGCTTCCTTATGACACGCTCAAGGACCTCACACCGATCACCGTTGCCGTGGAAGCGCCCGCAATCATGGTCGCTCGCACCCAACTCGGCGTCCGGACCCTGAAGGAGCTCATCGACCTGGCCCGCGCCAAACCAATGGCACTCACTTTCGGCTCGGGCGGTCAGGGCTCGTCGGCCCACCTCGCCACCGAGGTCTTTCTGGGCCAGGCGGGCTTGAGGATGACGCATGTGCCCTTCAAGGGCGTCGCCGCAGCACTCACCGATGTCGCGGGCAATCAGATCGACCTCAGCTTTGCGAGCCTGGGCGGCGCCTCCGGCCACATCCGCAGCGCCCGGGTGGTCCCGATCGCCGTGAGTGGCCGCTCGCGCTCGCCGACCTTTCCGGACATACCCACCTTTGCCGAACTCGGCTTTGCGCAATACGACGTGGTTTACCGCTTCGGACTGCTGGGGCCGGCGGGCATGAGCCCGGCCCTCGTCCAGACCCTCCAGGATGGCGTGGCTCGTGCCATGACAACGGCGAAGATGAAGGCCTTCCTCGAATCACAGGGGGCCAACGCCATCCGGGTCGACGGCGCCGATTATGGCGCGCTGATCCGCCAGGAACTCGCCATGTGGAAGCAGGCCATCGAACAGGCAGGAATCACCGTCCAATGAA
>CAZAVT010000345.1:0-2852 GCA_964488395.1 uncultured Burkholderiaceae bacterium
TCGCGACGAGATCCGGCCAGCACTCGAACGGACCTTGGGTGTACCGATCTTTCAAGAGCAGGTGATGCAGATCGCCATGCTTGCTGCTGGATTTTCGGCGGGTGAAGCGGATCAGTTACGCCGCGCGATGGCCGCATGGAAGCGGCGCGGTGGTCTCGACCCGTTCCGGCAACGGGTGGTGGAGGGCATGCTGGCGCGTGGCTACGAAAAGGAATTTGCCGAGCGTATCTTCAGCCAGATCGAAGGGTTCGGCGAATACGGATTCCCCGAGAGCCACGCGGCTTCGTTCGCGCTGCTGGTCTATGTGAGTTGCTGGATCAAGCGGCACGAGCCAGCGGCTTTTCTGGCTGCAATGCTCAACAGCCAACCCCTTGGGTTTTATGCGCCAGCGCAGCTGGTACGCGATGCGCGGGCTCACGGGATCGAGGTCCGACCGGTCGATGTGCTCGAGAGCGAATTCGAATGCAGCTTCGAACAACCTCGGGATGACGATTCCGAGTGCGAAGTAACAACCGCTGCGTCGGCCGTTCAACCGGCCGTTCGGCTGGGACTCAATCAGGTGCGTGGCCTCTCACACGAAGCGATCGAGCGGCTGCTCGCTGCGCGTGCGCAGCGATGGTCGGAACGATCACGAGCGCGGCCTCAGGCTCTGCCACTGGCACCGGCGCAGGCACAACTCCAGGCGCGATGGCAGGCGCAAGGCCCGAATCTGGACACAGTCTTCGCATTCGACGATATAGAGGATCTCGCGCGCTGTGCAGCGCTCGACCGCAAGGCCCTGCGCGCGCTCGCCGATGCCGGAGCCTTGCGCGCACTGGGAGGGGATCGCCATCAGGCCCAGTGGGCCGTCGCGGCCGCGCGCCCAGAGCCTGGTCTGCTGGCTGGTAGCCGGGTCGAGGAGCCTCCAGTGGCGCTCGCGCCCCCCTCGGAGGGTGCCGATCTGGTTGCCGACTACCGATCCATCGGGATCCCAATGGGACGTCACCCGCTCGCACTGCTTCGGCCCCGGCTGAACCCATTGCGCATCGAGCCCGCCTCGGTACTACAGGGGTTACCGAGCGGCCGCATCGCGCGCGCCTGCGGCCTGGTCACCCACCGCCAGCGGCCCTCGACGGCCAAAGGAACGACTTTCGTGACCCTCGAGGACGAGACCGGCACGATCAATGTGATCGTCTGGCCGACCGTGTTTGAACGGATGCGCAGCGCCGTGCTGGCTGCACGGCTGATGACAGTCTACGGAACCTGGCAACGTGAGGATCATCGCGGCGGCGTAGTCACTCACCTGATCGCCGCCCGCGTCGTCGATCATTCGGAGCTGCTGGGTGAGTTGACTGCGAGGCGAAGGGATTTCAGGTGAGGGCCCAGCCTACCTGCCCCCGCAAACGGTAACGACCTATGATGCCGCGAGCCCTCGCTGAAGGTCTGCACAGATATCCTTTGGCGCCTCGAGCCCGACCGCGAGCCGCACCAAACCTTCACTGATGCCCGCCGCAACCCGCGCCTCGGGGGTCAGGCGCCCATGGGTGGTACTCGCCGGATGCGTGATGGTGGTCTTGGTATCGCCCAGATTGCCCGTGATCGAGAGCAGTCGGCAACCATCGATCGTCGCCCACGCCCGGGCACGTCGAGAGGCATCATCGTCACCACGAACCTCGAACGACACAATCGCCCCGCCGGTACTTTGCTGCGCCATCGCCAATTGGTGCTGCGGATGCGACGCGAGCCCCGGATAAAGCACGCGCGCCACCCTGGGATGCGCCTCGAGCCAGCGAGCGACCTCGAGGGCATTGGCCGACTGACGTTCCATCCGAATGGCCAGGGTCTCCAGGCCCTTCAGGAGGATCCACGCGTTGAAGGCGGACATCGTGGGGCCGCAGGTGCGCATCACTGGGATCAAGGCATCCTTCACATACTGCTTACTGCCCAGAACCGCCCCGCCCAGTACCCTACCCTGGCCATCGATGTACTTGGTCGCTGAATGCACGATCACATGCGCACCGAGATCGAGCGGACGCTGCAGCGCCGGAGTGCTGAAGCAATTGTCGACAACCAGGATCACACCATGCTCCTCGGCGATCTTGGCAAGGGCCCGGATATCGCCGATCTCGGTGAGCGGGTTGGATGGTGACTCGAGATACATCAGTCGGGTGTTGGGACGGATGGCTGCGCGCCAAGCTTCGACATCGGTCAATGGCACATAGGTCGTCTCGACCCCGTAGCGCTGAAACATGTTGAACAACTGCATCGTCGCGCCGAACACGCCCGTGGCTGACACCATGTGGTCGCCCGCCCGGGTGAGGCTGAGCACGACCGCCATGATCGCTGACATGCCAGAGGCTGTCGCGATGCCAGCCTCGGCCCCCTCGAGGGCACACAAGCGTTCGGAGAACGCCTGCACGGTGGGATTGGTGAAGCGTGAATAAACGTTGCCTTCCTCGGCGCCAGAAAAACGCGCAGCCGCTTTCGCCGCGCTCTCGAAAACGAAACTCGAGGTCAGGAACAGCGCTTCGGAATGCTCGCCAAACTGCGAGCGCTCGATGCCCGCCCGTACGGCAAGCGTCTCAATGGACAGCTCTGGAAAATGATCACTCATCTGCTGGGTGGCTTCTCGCGCATCGATTGGGATGCTTGGATTGAAAAAGGAATTGGGGCTCGCCCTCAGTCATCAGGTCATTCAATCAATCGGCCGCTACGGAAAACTGCAGGTTCATCTGGCTCAAGCTCTGCTCGTCCGACCCCTGAACGGGGACCTGACCACGGCCCGACTCGAGCCCTCCAAGCAGTGCTTCATCGACATCGCCCGTGATGTAGATGCCATCAGGATTCGTCGTTGCGACGAGCCCGTAGGCGAG
>CAZAVT010000345.1:2862-3862 GCA_964488395.1 uncultured Burkholderiaceae bacterium
TCATCGACTCGACCGATTGATAGACCAGGGCGTCGGCACCGATCGCGTCCCGAATCTCATCGTCGCTACGCGCATGAGCAATCAATTCTTCGCGAGTAGGCATGTCAATACCGTAGACGTTCGGATAGCGCACAGGAGGCGAGGCTGAGGCAAAGTAGACCTTGTTAGCGCCCGCATCCCGCGCCATCAGAACGATTTCTCGCGAGGTCGTCCCGCGAACGATCGAATCATCGACCAGCAAGACGTTCTTGCCTCGAAATTCGACGCTCATCGCGTTGAGCTTCTGACGAACGGACTTCCGTCGCACGGCCTGTCCCGGCATGATGAAGGTCCGCCCGACGTAGCGGTTCTTGAGAAAGCCCTCCCGGTAGGCAATGCCGAGTCGGTTGGCCAACTGCATCGCCGACGGTCTCGAAGTATCGGGGATCGGCATCACGACATCGATATCACCCAAGCGTATCTCTCGAGCGACATCTGCGGCCAGGTATTCACCCATCCGCAATCGCGCATCGTAGACCGATGCACCGTCGATGATCGAATCGGGCCGAGCGAAATAGACGTACTCAAAGACGCAGGGGTTGAGTGAGAACACCGAGGCGCACTGGCGAAAATGCACCCCACCCTCGAGATCGATGAAGATCGCCTCACCCGGCGCGATGTCGCGGACCATCCTGAAACCGAGGCCCTCTAGCGCCACGGACTCCGACGCCACCAGGTACTCTGGCCCCGCATCGGTCTGGGCGATACCGTAGCAAAGCGGCCGGATGCCCAAGGGATCGCGAAAGGCAAGGATGCCGTAGCCTGCGATCTCAGCCACGCAGGCGTATGCGCCACGCACCCGACGATGCAGGCCGGATACCGCCTTGAAAATGGCGGAGGCGTCGAGCCTGATGCCGCTTGCTGCTTCCTGCAACTCGTGTGCGAGCACATTGAGCAGCACCTCTGAGTCCGACGCCGTATTGATGTGGCGTCGATCCCGCCGGAACATTTCCTCGCGCAC
>CAZAVT010000346.1:0-3854 GCA_964488395.1 uncultured Burkholderiaceae bacterium
GCAAAAGGTCGACCCCTACCTGCGCCCGCTCTACGATGCGCTCTATGACCTCATGGGCTTTGAGCGGACGACGCGGATGTTCGAAAAGCAGGCCATCGAAATCGCCCCGCTCGCCTACATGCGCGGCCGCACACTCAACCACGCCTTCGTGATCCTCGACGAAGCGCAAAACACCACACCCGAACAGATGAAGATGTTCCTCACCCGGATCGGCTTTGGTTCTCGCGCGGTGGTCACGGGCGACGCAACGCAGATCGACCTGCCCAAGGGGCAGGCAAGCGGGCTGATCGAGGCGCGCCGGGTCCTGAGTGAGGTCCGAGGCATTGCGTTCACCGAGTTCGACAGCACCGACGTGATCCGCCATCCGCTGGTGGCTCGAATCGTCGAAGCTTACGAACGCCATGCACCGCGCACCCCCTGAAACGGCGCGGCTACAGCTCGCGATCCAGTTGGGTCTTGGCGTGCGCGGCGCACCAGCGAGCCGCCCGCAGCTGCGCCGCTGGGTCAGTGCGGTGCTGCAGCGTCCCGCAACCCTCACGCTGCGTTTTGTCAATCGCAACGAGGCTCGGCATCTCAATGCCGATTACCGAGATCGCGACTATTCACCGGACGTGCTGACCTTTGGCTACAGCCGCCCTGACGAATCCCGGGTGCTCGCCGATATCGTAATCTGCCTACCCGTCGCCCGCGAACAGGCGCGGCGAGCCGGAATCGAGGTCAGAGCGCGGCTTGCCCATCTGGTCATTCACGGAGTGCTCCACGCCCAGGGCATGGATCATGAACGCGCTGACGATGCTCACCGGATGGAAGCCATCGAGATCGCAGCGCTCGCCCGCTTCAAGATCGCCAACCCCTACGCTTGACCGAGACATCCTGCGAGCAGGCTCGCAACGAGTGCCCCGGGGAAAACCTCGGCTGGAGGCTTGACACCTCGCTGCGCTATGCTTGACGCGATTCAACTTCCGACCCGATCCATGTCCGATCCGTCCGCGGTCAGTCCGGTCAAGCCTTCAGTTCTCGAACGTATCTCAGCCCTGCTCCTGCGCACCCCGGTTGATCGCCGGCAACTCCTCGCCTTGCTGCGGCAGGCGGGTGAACGTCGGCTGATCGATGCCGACGCGCTGTCGATGATCGAAGGCGTGCTGCAGGTCTCGGAGCTAGCCGCACGCGACATCATGGTGCCGCGCTCGCGGATGGATGTGATCGACATCCGGGAAGGCCCAGAACGCTTTGTTCCACGGGTGATAGAGACCGCTCACTCTCGATTCCCGGTGATCGACGGCGATCGCGACAAGGTGATCGGTATCCTCCATGCCAAGGAGCTCCTGAGGCTCTACAGCGGCGAGCGGACCGACGTGCGCGATCTGCTGCGCCCGGCGGTCTTCATTCCCGAATCCAAGCGCCTGGATGCGCTGCTGCGAGATTTCCGGGCTGACCGCCATCACCTCGCCATTGTGGTTGATGAGTACGGCGGTACAGCCGGACTGATTACCATCGAAGATGTTCTCGAGCAGATCGTGGGCGACATCGAGGACGAATTCGATTTTGACGAGGCCAGCGATCACGTGCTCCGGGTCGAGCCCGGACCGAACGGCCCACGCTTTCGCGTGCGCGCAATGACCGCCATCGACACTTTCAACGAGGCGACCGGCGCCCACCTGTCGAGCCAGGAGTACGACACGATTGGCGGTCTTGTCACCGAGCAGTTCGGCCGCGTGCCCCGCCGCGGTGAAGCGGTGTCGCTCGACCGCTTCCGTTTCGAGGTGCTGCGCGCCGATGCCCGGCAGATCCACCTGCTGCTCGTCGAATCGCTCAACGCGAGCGCCGACGACCCTGACCACCGTGCGGAGTAATTCGGGCCCTGAACCGACATCGATCGGCCTCGCGCGATGGCTGCTCGCCGCAGGCGCCGGTGCGCTCGAGGCCCTCAGTCATGCGCCTTTCAGCCATCCGCTGCTTCAGATCGCTGCGCTCGCGCTCTTCTGGTCGGTGCTTTGGCGCGCCGCCGACCTGGGACTGCGGCCCCTGCACGCGGCAGGTCTGGGCCTCGCCTTCGCCTGGACGGGCTTCACAGTGGGACTGTCCTGGCTTCACATCAGCATGCATCAATACGGCGGCATGCCGGCCCCACTGGCAGCGCTCGCCCTCGTGCTCTTTACCGCCTACCTGGCCTTGTTTCCCGCGCTCGCCTGCGCGCTCGCCCTGCGGCTCGACGATCCTCACCGCCCGCTGTCCCGGCTGCTGACGATGGCGGGTCTCTGGGTCGCCGCCGAATTGCTCCGCGGTTGGCTGTTTACGGGCTTTCCCTGGCTGTCGACCGGCTATGCGCAGGTCGACAGTCCGCTCGCCGCCGTGGCGCCTTGGCTGGGGGTCCACGGCGTGAGCCTTCTCACCGTGCTCGGCGCCTCGTCCCTGGGCCTGCTCGCGGCCCGTGCACGCATCGCCAATCGCGCCACCTGGGCGGCGGTGGGGCTCACCGCGACTGCCATAGCCACGCTGACGCTGATCGCAGCGCAGTCACGCCCTGCCGAGACCCCTGGGCAGACCCTGACCGTTCGATTGCTCCAGGGCAACGTGCCCCAGGATCTGAAATTCGATCCGGTCCGCTCGCGCGCCGCGATGCTCGACTATGTGGCGGCGATCGACGATCAGTCCTCCGACCTCACGGTGCTTCCCGAGACCGCATGGACCACGCTGTGGTCACAAACTCCCTCCGAAATCCGCAGAGCCTTGTTGACGAGGCTTATCACCACGGGCGGCGCGGTGGCGATCGGGATGCCCCTTGCGGCTGCCGGGTCACCCGACGGCTGGGGCGCGGGAATCACCAACGGCATCGCAGTGCTGGATGCCCGCGGGTCGCTGCTTGCCCGCTACGACAAGCGCCATTTGGTCCCCTTTGGTGAATTCATCCCCTGGGGCTTTCGATGGTTCGTCGAACTGATGAACATCCCGCTCGGCGAGTTCCATCGGGGTCCGAACGACCAGCCGCTGCTCAGCTTGCGCGGCGAATGGATCGGTTTCAACATCTGCTACGAGGACCTGTTCGGGCACGAGCTCGCGGGCCAGGTTCGGCAGGGGGCAGGCATCCTGATCAATGCCACCAACATTGCCTGGTTCGGCCGATCCCATGCGCTGCCGCAACACCTGCAGATCGCGCGGATGCGCAGCCTTGAGCTCGCCCGTCCGATGCTGCGCGCGACCAATACCGGCGTCACTGCGGCGATCGACCACCGCGGCAGGATCCTCGCGCGGCTGCCCGACCACCAAGCCGGTGCGCTGCGAGTCGAGGTCACTGCCCAATCGGTGATCACGCCCTTTGCCCGCTTCGGACTCTGGCCGATCTTTGTGCTTGCGCTTCTTCTCGCGGGTATCCCGGCCCTCCAGCGCGGTCTGACCCTCGTGCGCGCAGGTCGAGCCGATCGCCCGACCGGCTAGAATTGCGCATCTCCATTTTTGTTGCCTCGACCCCCTCATGCAGACATTCCAGCAGACGATCCTGCGGTTGCAGCAATACTGGGACCGCCAGGGTTGCGCGCTCCTGCAGCCCTATGACATGGAAGTGGGCGCCGGCACGTTTCATACGGCGACCTTTCTGCGGGCGATCGGCCCGGAGCCCTGGCGCGCCGCCTATGTTCAGCCTTCGCGTCGGCCGCGGGATGGTCGGTATGGCGACAACCCCAACCGCTTGCAGCACTACTACCAGTACCAGGTCGTGCTCAAGCCCTCGCCGCCCGACATCCTTGAGCTCTACCTCGGATCCCTGGAGGCGTTGGGGATCGACCTCAAGTCCAATGACGTCCGCTTCGTCGAGGACGATTGGGAATCCCCCACACTGGGCGCCTGGGGACTGGGCT
>CAZAVT010000347.1:0-1658 GCA_964488395.1 uncultured Burkholderiaceae bacterium
CGGCCAACGAGCTCGTCGATCTGCTGCCCGGAGAGATGTTTGTTCACCGCAATGTCGCCAATCTGCTCGTGCACTCGGATCTGAACGCCCTCAGCGTGATCCAGTATGCGGTGGATGTCCTGCGGGTGGAGCACATCATCGTCGTGGGTCATAGCCATTGTGGCGGGGTGCGCGCAGCGTTGGCGAACACCCGTGCGGGGCTGGTTGATAACTGGCTGCGGCACGTTCAGGATGTTCGTGACGGGCATGCCGACTTTCTCGCCCGTTTGGATGAACCACACCGCATCGATGCACTGGTCGAGCTCAACGTTCTGGAGCAGGCCCGCAACGTCTGCCGCACGACCGTGCTGCGCGATGCCTGGCAGCGCGGCCAGAGTGTGATCGTCCACGGCTGGGTCTATGGACTGCACGACGGTTTATTGAGCGACCTGTCGATCAGTGCCGGTGCCATCGATGAAGTGGATTCAGCCTATCGAGCGGCACTCGAGTCGCTCCATCGCCGCTGGTTCAGGCCTGTCTGAGTCGCTGCTCGCTCAAAGGGGGACGTCGAAGTCGAGATCGATATCCAGGTCTGCTTCCGCTGGAGGCATATCCTCGCCGGGTGCAACAGTCGACTCCGCGGCTGCTGGATCCTCGACGATCGATGTGGTCCCGAGACTGGGCTCCGGTGCGGAGGACGCTGCGACGCTCGCCCAGGTCGCGGCGGCCATCAGCGCCTCCATCCCCCCCGCCTCGTCAATGGCCCCATCAACCGTGCTCCCCAGGGATTCCAGCAGATCGCCTTTCAGCAGCCCCCGGACAGCGTCGGCCGCCACGATGCCGAGAAAGACACCGAGCGCGACCTTGAGGACCAGGCTCTCTGAAGCCAGTCGAATGAGGGTCTCGGTCCAATGGCTTGGATCCCGGCGCAGGCTGCCGAGATGTCGGATCGCGCGACCGTCGCCGCTTGCCTCGATCACTCGCTCCGCCGCGACGCGCATTCTCTCAGACGGCGGGCCGGGCTGCGGCCACAGGAGCGGTGGCTTGCCGGGAGGGGGATGAGACGTCATGCGGTGGGCTCCAGGGCTCAGCGCTGTCCGTCGTGTACCGAGACCTTGTCCTTGGTGAGGCCCCCCAATCGCGAGTGCACGCGTCCCCCGGTGCCCATGCACAGCGAGAACAGGATTTCCTTCGGCTTGGGCGCGTCCTGCAGACCGACCTCCATCGTGACGAAGTGGCTGCGCACATAGCTGGCATGAATGTAGTGCATCGGCACCATCACCCGGTAGCCCGCGCTCGCGACCGCCTTCACCGACGGCACGATCGCCTTTGGGTGGCCCAGCAGCTCGCGCATCGCCCAGCCGCCCGCCTCATGCCAGGTGGCTCCGTGCTCGAGCTCGCCATCCACCCCGACGATCGCGGCCTTGCTGTAGACCTCGATGCGATCCCGGCCCAGTACATCGATCAACTCCTGGGCGAGCATCGTGCCGAGCGAGCGCAGTTCCGCCATGAAGGGCATCAAGTCCGGCTCATAGCGGCCAGCGTAGGGGTTGCGGATCACTGCGGTCGCGGCCGCCAGCCTCAGGGGCTGCTCAACCGGCTGCCCCCCGTCGTGATGGATGGTCTCGATGACCAGGGAGCGTTTGCGAATCTCGATCAGGGACATGGTGCAGATACCT
>CAZAVT010000347.1:1668-3852 GCA_964488395.1 uncultured Burkholderiaceae bacterium
CAAGAGATGCGGTCTTGTGGCCTTCTTTCCGGCCAGAGTCCGGCGTAGCAAGCGTCAAGCATAGCGGATCACGACGATGGAGTGAGCAGCGGCCCGGGCAACCCGGCCGGCGAACGTGCGCTGCCGCCGGCGTTTGGTACACCCAAGTCCTCTGGGTCTATATTTGCCCGCCCATGGCAGCGAAGCGTATCCTTCGGAGTAAAACAGAAATCTAAAACGCTCCGAAATTGCGGGCATCCGGAGGGGATTGTGTTCGCGCTGGTTTCCATGGCGAAGGCACTCGTTGAGTTTGCCATGCTCTTATTGGTGGGCCAGGCGGTGATTTTTCTGATCAGCTTTGGCCGGCACGAGGGCAATCCGGTATACCGGTTCGTGCGTTTTTTGACCTCGCCGGTCGTTCGTGCGGCTCGCTTTGTCGCGCCCCGTTTCGTGGTCGACCAGCACGTACCGGCCTTGGCCTTGATTCTCCTGGTTTGGATCTGGGTCGGGTTGAAGTTTGCACAGATTCATATACTTGGCCAGCAACTGGCTCAGGGCGGCTGAAATGGCGACGGGCGCGGTCGGAATGGGGCTGTCAATTTGGTTCTGGCGACAGATTGCGACTTGGGCTTCCATCTTCAAGCGAGACGAAATCGCGATCGACTACTGGGCGCGTATCCACGCGGCTCGCCCGAATGATCCCCGTGCGTTGTCCACGCTCGCGCACCTGCATGCCGGGCGCGGGCGGCATCGCGAAGCGATGACGCTTCTTGAACGAGCCGTCGCTCTCGACCCTCGCGGCGCGGCGCTCTGGTTCAACCTCGGGTTTTTACGCCAGCACGAAAGCGACCACACGGCCGCCCTCGAAGCATTTGATCAGGCGATCGCATTGGACGACAAGCTCGATCGCGCCTACTACGGAAGGGGCTTGTCGCTGATCAAGCTGGGCCGGCTGGAAGAAGCGATCGAGCCGCTTCTGCGCAACACTCGCCTTCAGCCCATGTCTCCCTACGGTTATTATCAGTTGGTGCATGTTTATCAAAGACTTGGACGAATATCTCTGGCGGAGGAAACGATCCGTCACTTGGCGGGCTTTGAGCCACAGGTGGCCCGCCAGCTGGTGCGCGAGACCGGTATCGAGGCCGGCCTAAAGTCGAGTTGAATGGTGCAATCAAGCGTTCTCGTCCGCTGGGGATAGGGTTCGCGACAATGCCGCTGCGCTCCGCTGGAGGGCAGAATGTGATGTTCTTAACGGAGGAGGTGTCATGCAGTCCGCAAAAAGAGAAGAGTACTGGTCACGTAACCTGAGGATCACCGCGATCCTGCTGGGTCTGTGGTTCTTCGTGACCTATGTAATTGGTTTTATGGCCCGCGATCTCACCTTCAGTTTCTTTGGCTGGCCGTTCTCGTTTTACATGGCCGCGCAAGGTTCACTGATCGTTTACGTCCTGATCATCTGGTACTACGCGCGCTACATGAGCCAGCTCGATCGTGAATTTGGCGTCGAAGAGGAGGAGGTTCAATGAAAGCCGAAGCCCAATCCCAGAAGGCCTTCACGGCTCAACTCAAGAAGGTCTACGCCTTCTACACCGGCGGCTTTGCACTCTTTGTGATCGCGCTGGCGATCCTCGAGCAGATGGGCCTGTCCCGCGCCGGGATCGGCTACGTATTCCTGGCCGCCACCGTGCTGCTCTACGCCGGTATTGGTGTCATGAGCCGTACCAACGATGCCGCGGAGTACTACGTGGCCGGGCGTCGGGTTCCAGCCGTTTTCAATGGCATGGCCACTGGTGCGGACTGGATGTCGGCCGCCTCCTTCATCGGCATGGCGGGTACGCTCTACCTGCAGGGCTATGGCGGTCTTGCCTTCATCATGGGCTGGACCGGCGGCTACGTGTTGGTCGCGCTTTTCCTGGCACCCTATCTTCGGAAGTTCGGCCAGTTCACGGTGCCCGATTTCCTGGGGGCTCGCTACGGCGGCAATGTGCCTCGATTCATCGGGATCGTGATCGCCATCATCTGCTCGTTCACTTACGTGGTCGCTCAGATCTATGGCGTGGGCCTGATTACCACCCGGCTGACTGGTGTCGCCTTCGAACTTGGGATCTTCCTCGGTCTCGCTGGCATCCTGGTTTGCTCCTTCCTCGGCGGCATGAAGGCGGTGACCTGGACCCAGGTCGCGCAGTACATCATCCTGATCATTGC
>CAZAVT010000348.1:0-3838 GCA_964488395.1 uncultured Burkholderiaceae bacterium
GACTGGCCATTACGCCCGGGTTCGTCAGGTCGACGGACCGGACGGTCCGCGCTGGCAATTGCTGCGCGGGCTCGACGCGAGCAAGGACCAGAGCTATTTCCTCCATCGGCTCAATCAGGCGCAGCTGTCGCGCACGCTCTTTCCGGTGGGTGAACTCGAAAAGCGCGAAGTGCGGGCGATCGCCGCGCGGATCGGCCTGCACAATGCCGGCAAGAAGGACTCGACCGGTATCTGCTTCGCGAATTTCTGAACCGGTATCTGCCGACCCGACCGGGACCGATCGTCGACGATCGCGGGCGGCTGGTGGGCGAGCATGTCGGGCTCGCCTTCTACACGCTGGGCCAGCGCAAGGGCATCGGCGTGGGCGGCGCTCGAGGCGGCAGCGGCGAACCTTGGTTTGTGGCCCGCAAGGATCCGGCCGCCAACACGCTCCAGGTGGTACAAGGCCACGACCACCCCTGGCTGAAGGCGGGTTCGCTCCGGGCCGATGAGGCGCACTGGGTCGCGGGCCATGCGCCGGGTCCAGGCAGCATGCTCGGGGCCAAGACCCGATATCGGCAGTCCGATGCTGTGTGCACTTATCAGCCGGGCCCGCAGTCGGCGCAATTCGCGCTCGAGTTCGTCGAGCCGCAATGGGCCGTCACGCCTGGTCAAAGTGCGGTGCTCTATGACGGCGAGATTTGCCTGGGTGGGGGGGTGATCGCTGGTTCCTCGCTGCCGGCGGGGTGAGCAAGGGGTGTGGGCGTCGGTGTAAGTTGAAGTTGACGGCGGCGTCTGTCCGGTCATAATCGGCACTGTCCGACGCTTTGCCCCGTCCCGAAAGGCCTCTCTTTGCCCGGTGTCTGGTTAATTGACCTCGTGATCGGCGCGCTCCTGGTCGAGTGGCTGCTGCTGTGGCTCGCGCACCGCCTCTATGCGTTCGGCCCACCTCCCGCCGACCTCGCAGCCGGGTTAGCCGCAGGACTGGTGTTGATGCTCGCCCTGCGCCTGAACCTGGGTGAGCGCATCGATGCAATCACCTGGCTGCTTGTCGCGAGCTCGGGCGTGCTGCACGTCATTGACCTCGCGCGGCGCTGGCCGCGCAAACGTTCCCCGCGCCCGGAGGCGCTCGCCGAATGAATGCCAAGTCGCGACCCGTCTATCCCTTCACGGCGCTGGTGGGTCAGCGCGAGATGCAGCGCGGGCTCCTGATCGCAGCTGTCGATCCTCTGGTCGGCGGCGTCCTGATCCTCGGTGATCGCGGCACGGGCAAGTCCACCGCGGTACGGGCGCTCGCGGCGGTGCTGCCGCCGATCCAGGCGGTGACCGGTTGTCCCTATCAATGTGCGCCTCAGGCCTGTGCCGGTCTTTGTGCCGCTTGCCAGCACGGTGCCCGCGCCAAGCCCGCCGCGCTCGCGCGGCCTGTGCCGGTCATTGATCTGCCGCTCGGCGCGACCGAGGACCGGATCCTCGGTGCCCTGGACCTCGAGCGACTCATGGCTTCCGGGGAAAAGGCCTTCGAGCCGGGTCTGCTCGCCCGTGCCAACCGGGGCTTTCTTTACATCGACGAGGTGAATTTGCTCGAGGACCATCTGGTCGATCTCCTGATCGACGTCGCGGCCTCGGGTGAGAACCGGATCGAGCGCGAGAGCCTGAGCATCGTTCATCCATCGAGATTCGTGCTGGTGGGCAGTGGCAACCCCGAGGAAGGCGAATTGCGCCCGCAATTGCTCGATCGCTTTGGTCTTGCGGTCGAGGTGCGAACCCCTCAGGAATTGAGTCAGCGGCTCGAGGTGTTGCGTTGCCGCGAGGCGTTTGAACGCGATCCTGAAGCCTTCCTCGCCGCTCACGCCAAGGCCCAGGCGGCCCTGAGTCGGCGGCTGGTACGTGCTCGTTCCAGGGTGGCTACCGTCACCATTGATGATGAATTACTCCTCAAAACGACTGATCTGTGCCGGCGGCTCGGAACCGACGGGTTGCGGGGTGAGTTGAGCCTGATGCGCGCGGCCAAGGCGGCAGCGGCACTCGAAGGGAGGGTCGCAGTGTCGATCGACGACCTGTGCGAGGTCGCACCGATGGCCCTGCGGCATCGGCTGCGTCGGGATCCCCTGGACGAGACCGATGCGTCGGCCCGCGTCGAGCGGGCGATGCAGGAAGTCCTGGTCGGCTGATGGACGGGGGGCCGGCCTCGGAGGCTTCCAGTCCGCTCGTGCCGGATATGGTGGCCGCGCTGGAGGCTTTCGCGGCCACGCCGCTCCTGTTGCGGGCGTTGCATCTGCGCGGATGGGCCGGTCCGCGTCGCAGCCAGTTGCTCGAATGGCTGCGGCGGCGACTGGTCGACGCCGCGAGGGAACCCTCGCGGGGCACGCTCCTCGGGAGCAACCCTCCATTCACGCCTCGGGACCACTGGCTGGTGCTGCCGCACCACACGCAGGTCGAGCAACTGGAATCGGGCGTCGAGATCACGCTCGGTGCGGGGGGCTCCGGCCTGGCCCGGCGGGTGGGTCTGCTGGACCGGCCTGAGCCGCCGGTCGTCGTGGTGCCAATGGCCGAACGGCTGGCTGCACCCCTTGCGTGTGCGCTCGCGTCGGCCCTCGACGAAGGGCGGCTCGCGCTGATCCTGCTCGACGAGGCGCTCGACGATGAAACGGGCCTGTGGTCGGGGCTGGCTGATCGGGTCGGCCTCGGACTCGATTTGCGCGATGAGGGGTTGCTCATCGAGGTTCTCGCCGAACTGACCGATCGATCGCGGGTCCCGAGCGCCACCGTGACCGATCCGGTGGGCTCGAGGGCCTCGCGGACGGCCCGCCCGGTTGTCCTCGAGGAGGCGCAGGCGATCGACCTGGCGTCCGCCGCGCTGGGGTTCGATATCCCGTCGGCGCGTCCGCTCCTCGCAGCGGGCCGGCTGGCATGCGCACTTGCCCACCAGCGGGGCCGCGATTCGGTGGGCGAAGCGGAGCTGATGACCGCAGTTCGCCTTGCGCTCCTGCCGCATGCGCGGCGCATGCCTGCTACCGATTCAGCCGCTCCCGAGGCGGCCGAATCGTCCGAGTCGTCCGCAGCGCCGCCGCCTGAGCCGGCAAATCCGCCCGAGCGGCCCACCGATCAGCCGCCTCCGGGTGAGCCCCCGCCCTCCGATGAGCATGACGACGGGGCCAACGAGCACTCGCCGCCCTTGCCCGATGGGTCGGGCGAGCGGCTGGTCGATGCGGCGCTTGCGAGCTTGCCGCCCGGTCTGCTCGCCGAGCTCGCAGGTCGCGCAGCCCGTCAGCGAAGCCGCGCGCGCTCGAGCGGCGCGGGTATGCTGACCCCGCGAGGCCGGGGCCGGGGCCGGTCGGTGGGGGCTCGTCGCGGGCTGCCCCAGGCGGGCCAGCGTCTGCACCTCTTTGCGACCTTGCGCGCGGCGATTCCCTGGCAGCGCTGGCGTGACTGGGCGGGTGGCGATGGGGGCGCGAAGGAGTCCTATCGACAAGCGCCGTCCTCGAGCGCTCTGGAGGCGTCCTCGGGCCGGAGGGTGCGATTGCGCAAGGACGATCTGCATGTCCATCGCGAGCTGCACCGGCGCGGGACCACGACGGTGTTCGTGGTCGATGCGTCGGGATCCACGGCGCTGCAGCGCCTGAATGAGGCCAAGGGGGCCATCGAGTTGCTGCTGGCCGACTGTTACGTGCGCCGGGACCGGGTCGCACTCGTGAGCTTTCGCGGCAAGGGTGCCGACCTGCTTCTCGCGCCGACGCGGTCGCTCGTTGCCGCGCGGCGGGCACTCGTGGCCTTGCCCGGTGGCGGCGGCAGTCCGGTCGCTGCTGGTCTCGCGTTGGCGGCAAGGCTGGTCAGCGCCTTGGTACGCAGCGGCGATGAG
>CAZAVT010000349.1:0-3837 GCA_964488395.1 uncultured Burkholderiaceae bacterium
TCCGCTGACCTCGCCCCATCGTCAGGAGTCCATTGATCGCCCGCACCCCGGTATCGATCACCTCGCGGATCGGCCCACGCTCCATGGGATTGAGGACCATGCCCTGAAGCCCTACCGGATCGAGACACTCGGGGGGAGGCTTACCATCGAGTGGCCGACAAAGCCCATCGACCACCCTGCCGAGCAGGGCATCGCCCAACAGGACGACCCCGGCGTTGCCCTCGACCCGGACCGCAGCGCCGGGGGCGACGCCAACCGATTCATGAAAGGGCATCAAGTAGAGGGTTTCGTCGTGAAAGCCCACCACCTCGGCTTCGATCTTTTGACCGTTCATCCCGTCGACCACGCATCGCGCACCGACCGGTGCCATGATGCCGCGAGCCTCGAGCGTGAGCCCCACCACCCGGGCGAGGGTCCCGCGCCGCTGGATTCCCGGCGCACGCGCACTCGCAATGAGCTTGTCCGCCTCGACCGCAAAGTCAGCCGACATCGGCAATGTCTCCTTCGGCAAAGCCGCGAGCCCTCAAAGCGCCAAGCCGGGGCAGTCGATGCGCAGCCGCTTCGCCCAGCACCCGCGTTGCGAGTACCGACAAGCGGTGTTCGATCAAGTCTTCGATGACCGTATCGCCCGCGGACAAACGGACGCTGCCTGGACCAATGGACGGATCACCTCTGAGTTCAACCCGATCGAGCGCGAGCGCAGGCTGCTGGACCCAGCGCTCCAAATCATCTGGATGCATCGCGAGCACCAAGTGGTCTCCCGGCGCCCGATCGATCTCGGCCAGGCAGGTCTCAACCAAGCGGCCAATCGCCTCACTCGACTGGCTGAGTTCCCCGCGAACCAGCTCGGTGGCGAGGTGAACGGCCAGGCGCCGAAGCGGACCATGGAGCGCGACCGGATCCAACGAGGCCTCGGTGATGCTCTCGATCAGAGCATCGAGCGCCTGGTGCTTTTGATCGAGTTCGGCTTTCAGGGCCTCACGGGCCTGGGCGTCACCCTTTGCGAGCCCGTCGTCGAGGCCTTGCGCGATGCCTTGCGCGAGTCCGGCGGCGAAGGCTACTTCCCGCTCGGCGGCCACCGCCTCGTCAAGCAGGCGCTGGTGCTCAGACTCGGCGATCACCGGTCCCTGGCTCTGCATGAACGCGGCCATGGCGGCAGACAGCGAGGAATCGTGCGTCACCTCGAGGTCTTTGCCGTCCTCAGGCGCCCGAAACGCCTCCGCTGGGCCGGCCGGAGAGCCATCGCTTGCCGCGTCGGACCGCGCATCATCGACCAGACCGTCGAGTGAGTGGCCTCCGGTGGGCTGCGCGATGGCACGATCCGCCGCGGCGTCTGCGCCAAGATGCCCGACGGCCCCAACCGAGTCGACCGGATCGTCAGCCGCAACAGCAGGCGGGTCGCCCGCGCGGACTGCATCGGCTGTCCACCCCTCTGGCGCCGGCTCGGGCTCAAATTCAAGTCCGTCGCCCAAGCCCATCGGCAGCGACTCCCTGACCGGCTCACCCGTCAGTCGCTCCATATCCAGCTGCTCAAAGCGCGCCGAGAGCGCCTCGGGTGGCGCATCAGAGCCCGCACCGGGCGCTTCGTCGCTCGGCGATCCGGTCGCCTCCGAGAGCGAGAAGCTCTCACCCCGACCCCCCCCCCTTGCGGCATCGGTCGCCCCGGGATCGCTCGGTCCCAGGAGCGGGTCGGGCACCCAGCCCGCGCCCTTACCCATTGCGCGACCGCGCGACTCAGCGTCGATCAACGGCCGGAATGACTGCGGACTCATGGTGGGCTCCAGCGACCTCGATCAAACGAAGTCATCGCCGCGTCCCGCGAGGACCAACTCACCTGAATCAGCCAGCTTGCGGGCGATCCGCATGCAGGACTTCTGCGCTTCTTCAACATCGGTGATCCGCAGCGGCCCCTTCGCCTCCATGTCGTCAATAAACATGACACGGGCTCGCGATGACATGTTGTCAAAGAACTTGGTCTTGACGGTCTCGTCAGCCCCCTTGAGGGCGGTCATCAGCAGATCCGGTTCGACATTTCGCATCAACGTCTGGATGCTTCGGTTATCGACGTTGACCAGGTTGTCAAAGGTGAACATGTTGTCCTGGATCCGCTGGGCAAGATCGGGGTCGAGTTCAGTGACCTGTCCCATGACCTTGGACTCAATGTCCACCTTGACGAAGTTCATGATCTTGGCCGCGGTCTTGACGCCGCCGAAGCTCGAGGACTTGGCCGATGAGTTGTTCGAGAACTGCTTCTTCATGATCTGCTCGAGCTCCTGCATGGCAGCCGGTTGCACGGTCTCGAGCGCACCGACCCGCTGCACAATCTCGGCGCGTGACTCCGCTGGCAGGAAATTGAGCACGTCTGCCGCCACGTCATACTCAAGGACCGAGAGGATGATCGCGACGACTTGTGGATGCTCGGCTCGGATCATCTCGGCGATGGAGCGTGCATCCATCCAACTGAGGATCTCGAGACCCTTGCTCGCCTGGCCCGGCATGATGCGGCCGAGCACGGAGGCGGCCTTATCCTCACCAAGCGCCCGCTTGAGAACGTTCTCGACGTAATCGCTCGAGCCCAGACCCAGGGTGGTCTGTCGCTTGATCGTCGCGATGAATTCGTCGAGCACGAGGGCCACCGCCTCCTGCGAGATATCGGCGACGGCCACCATCGCACCCCCGAGGGCCTGAACCTCCTTGGGGTTCAGAAACTTGATGATGTCGGCCGCTTGTTGCTCACCGAGGAGCAGCATCATCACGGCCGCCCGCTCGGTCGAGGTCAGCTTTTCGACCTCGGCGCGCACAGCCTCGCTATACATCGGACCACGGGGTGGCGGCGCCTTGTCGGGTTCCAGACGCGCGACGTCCTTCGCCGGTTCCTTGCCCTTACCTTCCTTCTTGTCGGGCTTCTTCTCTGCAGCCTTGTCCACCGCCTTGTCGGCCGGCTTATCCCCGGCCTTGTCGGCCTTGCCGCCTTTTGCCTTGTCATCAGCCATTTACTGGACTCCGCCTTCAGAGCTTGACCATGTTCTTCAGCACGCTTGCAACGCGTCCTGAATCTTCTGCAACGAGCATCCGGATGATCGCGACCTTGTCGTCATAGGTGTTGGCGGTGTCGAGGAGGTCGGCGGAGATCGCCGATTTCTTCGGTTTGAGGCGCGCCTTGATCGACTCGAGCGTTTCGCCCTCGCCCAGGCGGATCATTCCCTCCTCGAGTTCTTCCTCCTCCTCCTCCTCGTCCTTGGCCTCGTCCTTGCTCGATTCACCTTTGGCGGCTTCCTTGCCATCCTCGGTCTTGCCATCGCCTGGTTTGCCCGCGTCGGCACCGGCTGCGGCCTGCCCACCAGCGGCCGCCTGCGCCAGCGCCGTGGCACCTGCCGTGAGCGCAGCAATGGCCGCGGGGTCAGCGCCCGGCGGGAGCAAGCGCGGATCGCCAGGCTGCAATTGGGTCGCCTGCGGCAGGAACGCGCGCATCACCGGACGCACCACAAAGAGCAGGATCGAAATGAACACCAGGGCCGCGAGGGCACTCTTGATCGCGCCGATCAGGGTCTCGCTCTCGTACCACGCCACCGGCGGGCCCGCTGCGGCTACTGGCTCAAAACGCGCGGGGACGAGGGTGACCACATCGCCACGCTCCGTATCAAAACCGATCGCTCCGCGTACCAGATTGGTCAGGCGGTCGAGCTCAGCCTGGCTATAGCGGCCGCTGCCCTGCCCGTCCTGGCCGCCCGCCTGTGGGTCGTGGATGACCACGGCGACCGAGACTCGTTCAATCGTCCCCACGGGCTTCTTCACGTGGCGAACGGTATGGGCGGTCTCAATGTCACGGGGGGGTCG
>CAZAVT010000350.1:0-3811 GCA_964488395.1 uncultured Burkholderiaceae bacterium
CGGAATCAACGCGCCTGGCCCAGGCGTGATCTCCGTTGTATGGCCATCGATTATCGCCCCGCAGCATCGCCCCGGCCTGGGTTTTCCGGTCCGCGACGAATCGGCACAGGCTTGTCAGCGACGCTGAGAACCCCGTAGTATTTTCTGACAGGAAGAACCATCGTTTCTACATTTAGAACAACTTGAATACGACGCTCACCAAGGGCTTACGGATTCTCGAGCTGCTCGCCCAGTCGGACGAGCGAATCGGGATCACGGTTCTCGCCGAGCGAATTGGCGCCGCCAAAAGCAACACGCATCGGATCCTGCAGACGCTCGTCGAACTCGGCTACGCCGACCACCGTCTCGAAGATCGCAGCTACGGGGCGACGATCCGGCTTTGGGAGCTCGGCTCGGCGGTACTGGCGCATCTGGACCTGCGCCGGGCGGCGTTTGCCTGGATGGAGTGGCTGCTCGAGCGCAGCCGAGAGACCGTTCACCTGTCGGTGCTTGACGACCACGAGGTCGTCTACGTCCATAAGCTCGACAGCCCCGAACCAGTTCGCGCTTATACGCAGATCGGCGGCCGATCGCCGGCGCACTGCGTCGCAACCGGCAAGGCCCTGCTCGCGTGGCGGCCTGCACCGGTGATCCGGGCGATCAAGCTCACACGGTGGTCAGACCGGACCATCACCGATCGCGCACAATTCGAGCGCGAAATGGCCCGCACCCGGGAGCTCGGCTATGCGGTCAACCGCGGCGAATGGCGGGCAAGCGTTGGCGGCGTCGCCGCACCGATCCTGGACGGACGCGGCGACGTGATCGCATCGATCGGGCTGTCCGGGCCAATCGAGCGAATGAAACGCGAACGAGTAAAGGCCCTCGCGAACGACGTGGTTCGGGCGGCCCAGGGCATCAGCAGCCAGCTGGCTGGGCACTCCGCTGCCAGCGTCATGACGGCTTCCGAGCCGGTCCACAGACCAGGGAGGACGAGACGATGAGTCAAGGATCCAGGCACGCCCGAGGCGGGCCTCGAGGGGCAGGTGCCGCCCAAGCCCTGCAGGGTTCCGGCAGCGTGCCCAGACAGCCCAGGCACTCACCCACGCGCCGGCATCTGCTTGCAGCCGCTGCGGCCCTGCCCATCATGGGCGCTCCGATGACGGCCCGGTCGCAATCCCGCTGGCCTGACCGCCCGATCAAGCTGGTGGTGCCCTATCCGCCCGGTGGTAATAGTGACGTGCTCGGACGTACCGTTGCCGATCGCCTGCGGGCCTTGCTGAATGCGACGGTCACGGTTGAGAACAAACCCGGTGGCACGACCCAGTTGGGAACCGAGCAGGTCGCGCGTGCCGCCCCGGACGGCTACACCATGCTGCTCGGAGCGGCGACCGCATTCACCATGCTCCCGCATCTTCGCGCGCTGCCCTTCTCCCTCGAGGCCAGTTTCGACGTGGCGGGCGGCGTGGCCGAATACGTCGCGATCGTGACTGCCCGCAAGGGGTTGGGCGCTCAGACGATGGACGATCTGGTCGGGCTCGCGCGCCAGGCGCCGGGAAAGCTCACCTGGGGATCGGCTGGGCTGGCCTCGGCGGGTCACCTGTATGGCGAGATGATCAAGCGTCACTACGGAATCGACCTGCTGCATGTGCCCTTCAAGGGCTCCGCGGAGGCAGCGACGGCAATGCTGGGCGATCAGATCGACCTGATCATCGACGGGGTGGGCCTGCGCTTTGCCCGCGAAAACCGCGCGGTGGCCCTGGCCACCTTCTTCGACCAGCGTCATCCGGATCTGGCCGAAATTCCGGCGATCACCGAGGTCGCCAAGGGGATGGTGTTACCCGCAGGCGGCTGGGGGCTGATGTTACCCAAGGGCACTCCTCCAGCGGTGCTTGATACGACGAGCCAGGCCCTGAAGACCGCACTCGCCGAGAACGACACCCGTGACAAGCTGCTGCGCGCCAGCATCATTGCGCGCTACGAGACGCCGACTGATTATCTGACTATTCTTCAGAAGAGCCAGGTGATCTACCGTGACCTGCTGCGCGCGGTCGGTATGACCCAGAGCGCCGGATGAACGCCTCCCCTGCCAAGCTGCTCGCGGGCGTGCGGGTGGTCGAATTCTGTCAGGTGGCCGCAGGACCCTTCTGTGGGCAGCTGCTGGCCGATTTCGGTGCCGAGGTGATCAAGGTCGAGCCACCCGAAGGCGATGCGATGCGGCAGTGGCCACCGATCTCCCAGGGCTTCAGCGAGAATTTTGCCTCGGTCAATCGGGGCAAGCGCTCCGTGTGTCTGGATCTGAAGCGTCCGGCGGCACTCGACGCGGCACGATCACTCGCACTCGATGCCGACATCCTGATCGAGAACAGCCGAGCTGGCGTGATGGACCGACTGGGTCTGGGTTGGTCCTGGTTCCAGTCCCGCAAGCCGTCGCTGATCTACTGCTCGATCTCAGCGTTCGGGCAGGACGGCCCGCGCGGCAGGGAAGGCGGCTTTGATCTCACCATTCAGGCGGCTTCCGGCGTGATGAGCGTGACCGGTGAGCCCGAGGGCGCACCCGTGAAGGCCGGCGTCCCGCTGGTGGACTTCGGGGCGGGCCTGTACGCCGCGTTCTCGATCGCCGCGATGCTCGCCCGGGTGCGCGCGGGTGGCCCGGGCGGGCATCTGGACGTACCGATGTTCGCCACCACGATCGCCATGTCGGCGCTTCAAACCAGCGAATATTTCGGTACCGGCCGCAATCCTCGCAAGCTCGGGTCAGCCCATCCGCGCAATGCCCCCTACCAGGCCTATCGGGCCCGCGATGGCTGGTTTGCCATCGCTGCGGGCAACCAGAAGCTGTGGCAACAGGTCTGCGAGGTGCTCGGGTCGCGCCATTGGCTGGCCGATCCCCGCTTTGGCTCGCCGGCACACCGGGCGGCCCATCAGGACGACTTGCGCGAATTGATCGAGGCCTGTACCGGCGCCGATGACGTGGCTGACTGGGTGTCGCGGTTCGCCCAAGCGGGGGTTCCTGCGGCCCCGATCAATGGCTACGCCGAGTCGCTCGCCGACCCGCAGTCGGTCCACCTGGGGCTGGTGCAGGCGATGACCCTGCCCAATGGCGTCGAGACCCGGACTGTCGGCTGCCCGGTCAGGATCAATGGCCAGACGGTGGCGATTGATACACGTCCGCCCGCGCTAGGCGAACACACCCGGGAGCTGCTACCGACGCTGTCCTTCCCCTCCGACCCCGAGCCCCGCTAAGGAGTATCCATGCATCCATCGCACCCTCCGGGACCGAGCGATACGATCGCACCGCTACGCGCCTTCGTACAGCGACTGACGCGCCTGATCGAACGTGCCCCCGAGGAGTCCACGCTCCTCGATGCCGGCGCGCAGGCTCTCTCCGACTTGCTGCGTGACGATCGATGGCTCCCCGCTTCCTGTTCAGAAGCTCCGGCGGGCGTCTATCGGCAGTACCTGCTCCACTGTGATCCGCTGGAGCGATTTTCGGTGGTGAGTTTCGCCTGGGGACCAGGGGCCAGTACGCCGATCCATGACCACACCGTCTGGGGACTGATCGGCGTGCTGCGCGGCGCCGAACGGTGCGAGGAGTATGCGATCGCAGCCGACGGCGGGATTGATGAGCGCCACTGCGAGCACGTCATGCAGCCCGGCATGATCGACCGGGTCTCACCGACCATCGGCGATTGGCATCGGGTCAGCAACGCAGATCCCCGACAGACGTCGGTGAGCATCCATGTTTACGGTGGCAACATCGGTGCAATTCAGCGTCACCGCCTCGGCAGCGGGCGGCGCGATATTCTCGATTTCGTCTCGGGCTACTCGACCG
>CAZAVT010000351.1:0-3786 GCA_964488395.1 uncultured Burkholderiaceae bacterium
GACAGCGCAGTCACGCTCTTGCCGCAGCCCGATTCGCCAACCACGCAGACTGCTTCACCCGCCGCCACGGAAAAGTCGATACCGTCCACGGCGCGAGCAAGGCCGCGGGGCGTCTCAAAACTCACCTCGAGGCCACGCACCTCGATGAGCGAGCTCACCGCGAGCCTCCGTTCGTGGATTGGGCGATCAGGCGCTCGATTTCGGCGCGATCCCAGATGCCACCCGGGCGATCGCGGGTCGCGAAACAACGGGCAAAATGAACAAACCGCTCACGGCTAACCTCCTCGAGGCGCGAGAGTTCGGCGAGGGGATCGGAGTGGTCATCGACCCGCAGATCGAGCGCTGGATATTCTTCGGCTTCATGGATCCGGAGGGCCGCCGACTGCCGGCCCCGCTTGTCACCGCCGGCCGCCTCGCCGGCAACGAGTGCCGCGATCAGTCGACGGGCAAAAGGCATCTGGACCGAGGCCCTGTAGACCCTCACGGTCTCCTCGATCACCTCAGGCCCGGCGAGCATGTTGCCCGCGACTGAAAACCCTTCGTGGACCTGATGGCCACACCAGTCGATGCACTCGCGCCCGGTGTGCACGGCGATAGCGCCCTGAGCATCCTGCAGGTGGATTTGGCGGGATTCGCGCCCAGGGTCGCCCGCGAGTAGCGCATCGAGCGCCACCTGCGCCGAAAAACGGTCCCGCAAGAGGCGAAGCCCGCGCGGACCGTAGAGCGGGTTGATCAAGGCCTGGGTGGCGAGCGCACCGACGCCGCCGTCGGCATGGGGGCAAAGCGCCCCGACGGCAAAAAAACGGGTCGCGACCGCAACGCCGAAAGCGCCGGTGGCAGGATCGCGGGCGACGATGGACCAGGTCATGGCAAATGGGACTCAGGGAGCTCGGGGAATGCGACGGGTCAACGTCCCTTGCACGGGACGGCACCCCGAGGGATGAGGCGACGACCCACACTTAGCGGGCTGAGTCTACCGAGATCGAATGAACGGGCGACCGGTTCACCCTTGAGTGAGATCGGTTAAGCCAGAGGCGCGAGCCTTCGCTCGCCGGGCTCAGCGATACCCCGCCGCCGTGGGTAGCCACATCGTGAGCGAGGGCACGAAGGCAATCAGGGTCAACACCACGACCATTGCCGCAATGAAGGGCAACACCGCGACCGAGACCTTTTCGGCGGACACCTTTGCAATCGGCGCCACCACAAAGAGCGCGAGGCCCACTGGTGGCGTCAATAACCCGATCAGCAGCGCATACATCAGGAAAACACCATATTGAAACGGCTGCATGTCGAGCAACTGCGTGCAGATCGGCATCAGGAGTGGGCCCAGGATAATCATATTGGCCACGGCATCCATGACGCAGCCGACCAAGAGCAGAAGGGCGAGGACGACCAGGTAGACCACCAAGGGGTCGGTCGAGAAGCCGCTCATCAGCGCGACCAGCTTTTGGGGCACCTGCTCAAAGGTGAGAATCCGCCCCATGACGAGTGAAATCGCCACAATGATCACCGCCGCGCCGGTCACCCGCGCAGTGGTCACCACGGCCGAACCGAATTCGCGGGCGCTGAGATTGCGATAGTAGAAGCCCCCGAGAACGCTCGCGTAGACGACAGCGATGACGCCCGCCTCGGTGGGCGAGAACACGCCCCCGAGGATGCCACCGAGGATGATCGCGGGGATCGTCAGGGCGGGAATGGCACTGTAGGCGACCTCACCGATTCTGCGCAGCGTCGGCAGCGGCTGGGGCGCACCGAAGCCGCCGATTCGGCAGAGGATCCACGAGGTGATCATCAAGGCGACACCGGTGAGCACCCCCGGCACGACGCCCGCCAGAAACAAGCCACCGATCGACATGCCGAGCTGACTGCCGATGATCACGAGCGGCACGCTGGGGGGGATGATTGCGCCGATGCAGGCTGCCGAAGCGGTGATCGAGGCGGCAAAACCGGCTGGAAAACGCTCACGGATCATCGCGGGGATGAGTACCGGACCGAGCGTGGCTGCGTCGGCGAGCGCAGAGCCGCTGATCATGGCCAGCAGCATGCCAGTGACCGTTGTCACGTGGGCGAGTCCCCCGCGGATCCAGCCGACCAGGATATTGGCGAGATTGATCAAGCGATCCGTGAAGCCACAACGGTTGAGCAACTCACCCGTCATCACGAACGCTGGCAGGGCCAGCAAGGCGTAGGAATCGAGACCACCCGCCATCTCGGTCACCAGCACCGTCATCGGGATCGACGTTCCCGAAAAAATCAGATAGCTTGCACACGCGATGCCGATCGCAAAAACGATCGGCACGCCAATCAGGATCGACAGGATGAAGGGCAGCATCATGTAGACGAGGATGCTCATGGTTGCCTCAGTCGACCGACGCGTCAGCGCCGTACCCGTCGAAATGACCTCGATCGCCTCGCCACCAGGCGCCGAGGTCTTCGGCGATGCGAACCAGCATGGCGAGCGCCGACAGTAGCGCGCAAGCGGGAATCGCGAGCTTGACCCACCGAGTGGACAGACCCAGTCCCGGTGTGACTCGATGAAAACCGCTCATCACGACCTCATAGCCATACCACGCCAGCAGGAGCAGGAAGGCCAGAGTCACGAGTTGCGACACGATAATCAGGGGGTCCCGCAACCGAGCTGGGAGCGCGATCACCACGCCTGGCACGTAGAGATGCTTCCAGTCCTGACAGAGCCCGACGCAGGCCAGCATCACCAGCCAGGCAAGCCCCCAGAGCGCCACCTCGTCGGCCCAGAAGAACGAGGTATTGAAGCCATAACGGCTCACCACCTGCAAGGTGAGCACGGCAAACACCACCAGGACGATGACTGCGGCGAGGGCGTTGCAGACGGCAACCACCCCGCCGGACAGGCGCCTGATGAGCGCCATCGCGCTCCCCCTGGGCGCGATCAACGCAGGGCCACCATCCGATCGAGCACCGACTTATCGATCGACTTGGCCTCGGTCTGCCAGACCGACTCGCCGCGCGTGAGCCAGAGCTTTTTCTCCTCGGCACTCGGCACGTAGATCTCCATCTTCTCGGCTTTGAGCTTGGCGGTGAAATCAGCCTCGAGCTTGCGGTCGAGCGCGTTGGCCTCTGCTGCGGCCTCGGCGGCAGCCTTCATGAAGCGCTCGCGGATCGGGGCCGGCATCGAATTGAAGGCGTTGCGATTCATGACCTGGAACTGCACCGCGAAGATCGCGTCGACCGCCGTCGCGTAACGCAACACCTCGTGCATCTTGAAATTGAAGGTCCAGATCGGCTGCACGTGCATGCCATCGATCAGGCCATTTTTCAGACCGTTGTAGGTCTCGGTCCAGGCAAGCGGCGTAGGGCTACCGCCCCAGGCGCGGACCAGGGCGATCTCGGCGGGCGAGCCCGTGGTGCGAAACTTGAGCCCCTTGACGGCATCGGGCGACGGCAGCGCGCGCTTGCTGTTCCAGAGCAGGCGAAAGCCGCCGGCGCCCACCGGGGGCAGCACAACGAGTGGCGTGGCGGCCTCGAACTTGCGGGCCTGCTCCCGCCACAGATCCGAGCCGAACAGGCGTGCGGCCATGTCCCAGCTGGTGATCGCATAGGGCAGGTCGACGAAGGTGAAGGCCTGATTGAACTGGGCGAACTGGCCGGTGACGTTGCTGGTGATGTCGATGAAGCCGCTCTGTACCGCCTCGAGTTGCTGCAGGTCATTGCCCAGCGTTGAACTTGGATGCACCCGAAGCTCGAGATCGACCTCGTACTTGTCCTTGAGGATCTGCGGGATCCGGGCGATCGACAGGTAACTCGGGT
>CAZAVT010000352.1:0-3783 GCA_964488395.1 uncultured Burkholderiaceae bacterium
GAAGTTCTTCGGCGCGTAGTACTCGGACAGGTGAGCCTTCCAGGTCGCCGTCAGCGGAAACCGCTGGTCGACCCAGCCCAGCAGGCCGGTGGTCTCAATGTCTTTCTGTTGCGCCATCTTGTTGCTCCTCGCGTATACCTGATGCGAATTCGGGAATCAGTGGCGGACCAGCCGGTGGACCGCGGCAGCTCAAGGGGTCAGGAAGAGGCCTTTTCCTCGCCGATCAGGATCCGGGTATCGGAAAGGTAGGTGTGCGGCGGGACCTCGAGGTTGTCGGGGGCAGGCTTGTTCTTGAAGACCCGTCCGGCCAGGTCGAAAGTCGACCCGTGGCAGGGGCAGAGAAAGCCACCGCCCCAGTCATCCGGCAGCGACGCCTGCGGACCCGTCTGGAACTTGTCGCTCGGCGAGCAGCCTAGGTGCGAGCAGATACCGACCACGACCAGGAACTCTGGCTTGATGGAACGGTAGGTGTTTTTCGCGTAAGCGGGGGTCGGGTAGGCCGTGCGAACGGAGTTGGGATCTGCAACCTGAGGCTCGGTGGCCTTCAGCGAGGCCAGCATCTCAGGCGTTCGGCGCAGAACCCACACGGGCTTGCCCCGCCACTCGACCCGCTTGAGCTCTCCCGGTTGCATGGCAGAGACATCGACCTCGACTGGCGCACCGGCCGCCTTGGCCCGCTCGGAGGGCGCAAACGTGGACACGAACGGAACGACGGCCGCGGCGCCACCTGCGGCGCCCACGGATGCGGCAAGGCCGATCGCGACACGACGGGACGAATCGGCGGGCTTTGCGGTTTCACTCATGATGGTCCTGGGACGGCTTGGGGCATTTGGGAAACCCTTAATCTTAACCTATCGCAGCGCAGCATTTGAAGCCCACGGTTTCGGAGGTCCGCAGAGGCATCGACGGCCGAACACGCGACCCACCTCCCGATCCCCGAAAAACCTCATTGACCAGCCGTGCGAACCTCGCGTATACAGCAACTGCTTCATTCATTGGTTAGCGATCGCGCCCTGCACAAGCCATGATCCGAGTCAGCACCTGGCCGCAATTTCTGGGAACAATCGCCCGCTTCGATCAATGGGCTTTCCGCGGACAGGCTCGTGCGGACCAGCCCCTGCTCACCTCGCTCGCACGGCGGTTGATTGCCTACTGCCCCGACCGAGAACTCTGGCCGCTGCGCGAACGTCGCGCGATCAGGATCTTCCGGAGGAAAGCGCACATCTTCGTTCCCGACGGCGCGGCGCTCGACGACGATCTGCGCCTGCTTGCGATGATGCAGCATCATGGCGGGGCGACGCGGCTGCTTGACTTCACGAAGTCGCCCTTTGTCGCCGCCTTCTTCGCGCTTGAGAGCAGCACCAGCGAGTCGGTGGTCTATGCCCTCAACACACCCGCTTTGTGGGCACGCGCGCCCGCCTTCGATCCGGCCCTCACCCGCGCGGTCATCGATCCGCGGATTCCCGGTCACTTCGAGCGCTATTTCGTCGCCAACCGTCATCCGCTGGTCTGGTTCGGCGAGCCCGCGCAGATGGACCAACGACTGGTGGCGCAGTCGGGACTTTTCGTACTGCCGGGGCTCCTTGACCAGCCTCTGGAGACCCTGCTCGCCAACTACGAACAGCCGGGCGAGCCGCTGCTGATCCGAATCGTCCTTGACCCGGGGCTGCGCCATCAGGCCATGCGCGAGCTCTACCGGATGAACATTACCCACGCGACTCTCTGGCCCGATCTCGATGGTCTCGCTCGTTCGATCAATCAAGAGCTCGAAAGCGTTTGGCAACCCCTGATCGACGAACTCCAGCATCCGGCCGAGCCCGGGCCGTGATCGGGTCCTGCCAATGACCGAACGCGACCGCTTACCCCTTGTCCCCAGGAGCAATTGATGTATGACCGTTTCCAGATCAGCCGCCTGATTGACCATTGGCTCGCCGAAGACGTTGGTTACTGCGACCTGACCGCCCAATTGATGCTCGATGCCGAGGCGCAGGCGAGCTTTCACATGAATGCTCGCGAGCCGATGGTGATCGCCGGCATCGAAGTCGCGCAGATGATTTTCGAGCGCTACGACCCGCGCCTGCGCACGCAAGTCCTGGTCACCGATGGCAGCCGGGTCGACAAGGGCACGCGGCTACTCACGGTGAGCGGCAACGCCCGCAGCATCGTGACCGCCGAGCGCACCGCGCTCAACATCCTGCAGCGCCTGTGCGGCATCGCCACATGGACCGCGCGCTTTGTTGCCGAAATCGAGGGTACCCGTGCGCGCTTGATCGACACGCGCAAGACCACGCCGGGGCTGCGGATGCTGGAAAAACACGCGGTGACCTGCGGAGGCGGCCTCAACCACCGACTGGGACTGGACAACGGGGTGATGCTGAAGGACAACCACATCGCGATCGCAGGCAGCATCGCGAAAGCCGTTGAGCGAGTCCGACGTCAGCTGCCTGTGTTGACACGGCTCGAGGTCGAATGCGATCGAATCGATCAGGTGGTCGAGGCGGCGCAGGCGGGTGTGGATGTGATCATGCTGGACAACATGCCGATCCCGACCATGCAGGAGGCGGTCGCGCTGGTTGCCGGTCGTGCCAAGATCGAAGCATCTGGCGGCATCAGGCTCGACACCATCCGCGCGATCGCCCAGACCGGCGTGGATTACGTCTCGACCAGCAAGATCACCCAGGGCGCACCCGCGGTCGATATCGGGCTCGACGAGTGACACCCAGGCTACGGGCGGGCACGTTTTTCCTGATCGTCGGACCCAGCGGCGCGGGCAAAGACAGCTTGATCGACGGGCTCCGGCAACGCCTGAGCTCCGAGCGCTTCCTGTTCGCGCAACGGGTGATCACTCGAGCCGCCGACGCGGGCGGCGAGGCCCACCAGGCTTGCAGCCTCGAGGCCTTCGAAGCCCTCGAACGCGAGGGCGGGTTCTTGGTCAGTTGGCGCGCCCATGGTCTAGGCTACGGCCTGCCGGCCAGTCTCGCCCAGACGCTCGCCGAAGGCCGGCACGTGATCGCCAATGGCTCGCGCGGCGTCATCGGTTTGCTCGCCGAGCGTGTGCGGCACCTGGTCGTGGTCGAGATCGATGCACCAGCCGCACTACTTGCCCAACGGCTCGCACAACGGGCTCGGGAAACGGCCGCCGACATCGCACAGCGTATGAGCCGGCCGCGGCCCACCTACCCTGACGGCCTGCCGGTGCTGCGAATCATCAATGACAGCCGACTGGACATCGGGATCAGCCGGCTGGAGGCCACCCTCCTTCACCATCTCGAAGAGGTCGTGCAAGACAGCGACGCATCGAGGGGCTTGGAGCGGCAAAAGAGCGCTCCGGCTCTGCCCATCGGGCAAGCCGAGCGGGCCGCCATCGTTGCCAAGATCGCCGGCGAGCACTTGGATGCCGATCGAATCGGGCTCGCACTTTCAGCGATTGTCGGCGGACGCGTCGAGCCAACCGACCTCGACGCGTTCCTGATCGCCTGCGCGAACGACCTCGACGATCACGAACTGGTCTCCATCGCGCGCTGGCGCTGCGCGCTGATGCCACGCATCGACTGGCAGGCGCCCCTGGTGGTCGACAAGCACTCGCTCGGCGGCACGGCGGGCAGCCGGGTGACCATGGTGGTGATTCCCATCGTCGCCGCGCACGGCCTGGTGATGCCAAAGACGTCGTCCAGAGCGATCACGTCAGCCAGCGGCACAGCCGACGCGATGGAGGTGCTTGCGCGAGTCGAAGGCCGGCAGCGCGCGCACCCGTGCGAAGGAGAGCGCCAAGGCCTCCTCTTG
>CAZAVT010000353.1:0-1215 GCA_964488395.1 uncultured Burkholderiaceae bacterium
TGCAACAGCCCCAACGCTGGGACATGAAGGAGATCCCCCGATTCATGATCGTGTTCGGGTTGATCAGCTCAGCGTTCGATCTGATGACCTTTGCCGTCCTGATCGTCGGCTTTGAGGCCAGCGAGCCGCATTTTCAAACCGCTTGGTTCATGATTTCGCTCATGACCGAGCTAGTGGTTGTGCTCGTGCTGCGGACCCACCGCTCCGCCTTCAGGAGCCAGCCGAGCACGCTGCTGCTCTGGTCGACCATCCTGGTCTGCGCTGCCGCGGTGGCCTGCCCGTATCTCGGCGCGGTCAGTCTGGTCTTCGGATTTGTCCCGTTGACCGGGGCAGAAATGATGGTGTCAGCTGGGATCGTCGCGGCGTACCTGATCACCACGGAGTTGGTGAAACGGCGGACCCAGCTCAATCCTTCCACTCGAGTGGCGTGATGCTGCTGAAACTGTCGGTCCAAAGCCTGATGCCCGGGATGTCATCTTCATAGGTACCGATGATCCGTCCCTGGACGTCCCGCATCGGTCTGCCGACCGAGGGGAACATCCGAAGATATTCCTCATCGCGGGTCATGATGAGATAGTGGTTTTCGCGGATGAACTGATCCATGTTTTTTTCCTGGAAGCGGGTCCGTACCTTCATGCCGAGCGCATCGGCCTGTCGTTTGACCACCGGGTAAAGGTTCAAGTAAGCGTTGGTGATGTTGACGATCAGGAACCCGTCGGGTTTCAGATGGCGAGCGTAGGCCTCAAAGGCCTCGCGGGTGAGCAGGTGCACCGGCACTGAGCCGCCACTGAAGGCGGCCAGCAGAATCACGTCGTACTTCTTGTCCCTTGGCAATTCGGCAAAGGTCAGGCGGGCATCGCCGATCAATACCCGCAATTCTGCGGCGGCGGATTCGTCCAGGAAGGTGAAATACCGTCGCGCAATGCGCTCGGCTTCCGGGTTGATCTCGAAGAAGTCATAGCGATCGGTCGGGCGCGCATAGCCCGCCACGACGCCCGCGCCCAGGCCAGTGACGCCAATCTCCATGGCAGGCCGTCGCGCCTTCAGATAGTTCAGCGTCTCGCCGATCCCGCTCTCGGGACCGTAGTAGCTCACGTGCTTGCGACTGAATTCCGGTGCGAGCGGCTGAATGCCGTGGGTGACTTGACCGCTCAAGAACACCCGGTGGTCCTTCTGCGGATTGTCGGGGTAACGTCGTTCGACCACCGCCACGAC
>CAZAVT010000353.1:1225-3782 GCA_964488395.1 uncultured Burkholderiaceae bacterium
GAGTACGGTCTGCTGGACGCCCGGAAAGCTGGAGGCCCGATCACGAATCGGGCTGTCCATCCAGAAGGCGAGGCCGGCGCAAACCAGCAAAACGGCGACGACAGCCGCCCGACCCACCGGAGAACGAGACCTTGAAGGGGTCCGGTCGATGCGCCATTCACGCGCCAGAACCAAGACGCAGAGCGCAGCCGATGCCGCCAGTCCGATGGGCCACTCATGAAAGTCATCGAAAGCGTGAGTGGCGATCAGCGCGATGAACAAGCCTCCGCAGGCCCCGCCAAACGACATCCAGAGGTAATAGCCCGTCAGGCGTGACGGGTCCGCAGGGCGCCGCCGGTACAGCTCCCCGTGGCAGACCAGGCAGACCAGGAAGAGCATGGCGCCAAACAGGTAGCGCAGTTCGCTCACGCCATAGCCGATGTCCAGCCCCAGCGCGTCGGGAATCGCACGCCGGCCCGCTGTAAAGAGCACCAGTAGCAACGCGAGCGCTGCCACCAACCCCGGGCGGTACCAGCGTGAATGATCGAAACTGATGATGAAGGTGATCAGGTAAAGCGACAACGTCATGATCCAGAGACGGGGCTCCGGTGCGACGTTGTGGCTGGCCTGATCGGTGGTTGCGATGAACATCATCGATGCGAGCGCGGGTAGCAGCACCCAGGCAGCAACCTCGCGCCAGCGCCGGATGGGATTTGAGCGTGTCGGGGGCAGTCCCGGGGCAGCAGTGGGCGCCTCTTCGGCACTGGCGGATGCGATCGCGGAATCGGTCTTCGGCGTCCTGGGCGCAGCCAGCGCCTGTAACAGGGCGACTGCGCCACAGCCCAAGGCGAACGCCCAGAACGCCCAGGTCCAGCCCTTGCCGATCATTGGTAGCTCCAGCCAGGGCTCGAAAACATACGGGAACGACAGGAGCGCCAGAAGCGAGCCGAGATTGGACAGCGCGAATAGACGATAGACCGAGCCTGCCACCGCGGTCCGCGCATACCAGTGCTGAAGGAGCGGCCCGGTGCTGGCGAGACAAAAGTACGGCAGGCCGACGCTCAGGGTCAGGACCCAGAGGATCTGGGCGACGGGAGAGTGCGCGCCGTGGGGTCTGAGCGCTGGGTCCGGGAGGACGGAGGCTGCCAGCAGCGCTGCGCCAGCGAGCAACAGGAGATGAATCAGCGCCTGTTGGCGCGGCGATCGAAGCGAGGCAAGGCCATGGGCGTAGAGGTAGCCACCGAAAAGGGCGCACTGAAAGAACAGCATGGCGGCCGTCCAGACCGCCGGTCCGCCTCCGAACCAGGGCAGGATGGCTTTGCTGACCATCGGCTGGACCTGGAACAACAAAAAGGCACTCACAAAGATGGTGAGTGCGAACAACAGAATCTGAGCGGCCCGTTGGGCGGAACCGGAAGCGGCGATCATTGATCATCCCCTCACGCCTTGTGAGCCCATGGAGCGTGGGCACGCCATGCAGTGGTTTGTCGGGCGATCGTATCGGAGGCGTTGGGTGAGCCCTCCAATCAGCCTGTTCGCGACAGGGCAGTTCGAAGCGCGTCAGGCTGCCTTCACCGGCGCCAGACGCAGTGGAATAATCCCATCCTGCGTCCCGCTGGAGCTATTGATGAATCTCCTGTCTTCGCTGCGCTACCTGATCGCGCTGAGTGAGCACCGGCACTTCGGCCGGGCGGCGGCGGCCAGCCACATCACGCAGCCGGCGCTCTCCAACGCGCTGCGCGCGCTTGAAGCGGAGTTTGGCGTCACGATCGTCCACCGTGGGCGCACTTTTGTCGGCTTCACGCCGGAAGGCGAGCGAGTGCTGCTCGCTGCCCGCAACCTGTTACGCGAGCGCGACCTTCTGACCCAGGATCTCCTGAATCGGACCGACGAGCCACAAGGCGCGCTCTCCATTGCTGCCGTGCCGAGCGCCTTGCCGGTGGCATGCCGACGCTTCGCTCGCTGAGCTCGCCGGACATCGATTTGGGACTGCAGCAACTGACCGTGGATCTGGCGCTGGGCTATTCCGACCGCGAACGGACAGGCCGCCGGGCAGAGTCGCGGCGCTCGAGCGCTACGGGCGACCGTCTGGTCCTTCCGCAATATGGCGAGCGCTACTACCTGGTGAGTCGAGCGCAAAAGGCGCGGGTCGCGGGATTGCGCATCGGCGAGCCGATCGGCTGGCGCGATGCCGCTCAGCGCCCGCTCTGCCTGCTCACGCCAGAGATGCACAACCGTACGATTGTCGATGGGGCTTTTGCGCAGGCTGGTTCGCCCGTGCAGCCAGCGATGCAGACCAACTCGATCATTGCGTTGGCTCTCGCTGTGGCAGAGGGTGATGTGTGCGCGGTCATGCCTGGTGCGGTCTTGTCGGCGGTTCGAAGCTACAGCAATCTCCAGGCTCAGCCCCTGGTGCGCCCCGAGATTGAAACGGCCATCGGCTTTATGTCGCAGCGTCATGCCCGGACGTCCCGGGCACTTGAAGCCGCGCTCGAATTTGCGCTGAGGCCCGACTGGTTGCGGCATGTCCAGCGCCATAGCGGCTGGCTGTCCGAGCGATAAGTGCCTTTGATATGAT
>CAZAVT010000354.1:0-297 GCA_964488395.1 uncultured Burkholderiaceae bacterium
TCACCGCATGCCAGTAAGCCGAGCCGCCGATGGTGATATTGATGTCCTTGACCTGGATACCGGTATTGGTCAGGGCACGTCGTACCGGCTGATGCAAGGCGGCAGCGCCGAGGTAACTGTATTCAAAGGGCATGTGGAGCGCATAAAACATGGCATCGCGCCGCATCATTACGGCGTTGATGCGCACGTTGGGGTTCCAGTGCAGCCCCCCCATGAGGAACGTAAACTCACCGAAGCGCCCCTCGGGCTCGGTCCACCCGATCGGGAGCACCTCTCCCTCGAGAACGATCTCCGAGT
>CAZAVT010000354.1:341-1499 GCA_964488395.1 uncultured Burkholderiaceae bacterium
CGGAATCCTCCCGAGAGCGACATCTCCTCCACATCGAGCGCAGCCCGATAGTTGGCGGCGACTGTCTCGATCGGATGGGCGCCGATCGAGATCGAGATCGGCAGGCTGCGTTTGTCCTTGAGGGCTCGCTCGAGATAGTGCCGAAGATTGTTCGGAGTGACGATATCGATCCCGGTGAGGTTTTTCTCCTTGATCATGAACCGATAGCAACCCGTGTTCACGATGCCATATTCAGGATCCTTGGCCATCACCACGCCCGCGGTGATCATGGGTCCACCGTCATGGATCGAGAAAATCGGCACAGGCAGCTTGAAGAGGTCAACCTCATCGCCCGTCATCACGACCTCTTCGGTGCTTGAGCTCGACACTCGAATCGGCGGGATCGGCGCGGCTAGGCCCGTTGTGATGATGTCCTCGATCTCCCGATAATTCTTCGCGTTCATGGCCATGAAGCCGCGATTCATGGAACGGACCACCCCGGACACGATGGGCATCGAATAACCGATCACGTTGTGAAACATCAGCGCCTTGTCCGACTGATCGACCAGCGTTGCAACGTGCCGGATATCGACGGGCTGATGCAGATCAATGAGTTCCCCTGCCTCCCGCAAGCGAGCCACAAACTCACGAAACCCCTCAGTGATCGGCGGGTTGGCGTTACGGGTAACGGAGCCGGAGGGCTCGGCGGGGCCGTGCATCATGGTCTGAATCTCCTAGGAAAGGAACGGGTTCGATGGTGCTCAGAGCGATTCGCTATTGGCGAGGATCTGGTCCCAGATCTCAGCGCAGAGTTCCTGAAACAATGGAATTTTCTTGGTGGTCCGAAAGTCGCGTGGTCTCGGCAGGTCGATCCGAAAATCAGCCTGGACTCGTCCAGGGCGAGGACTCATCACGATCACGCGGTCGGAGAGGAAGACGGCTTCCTCGATGTCATGGGTCACGAAGACCACACTCTTCGTGTACGTGCTCCAGATCCGCAGCAACTCGCGAGCCATGAGGATCTTGGTCTGAGCATCGAGCGCGCCAAAAGGCTCATCCATCAGGTAGAGCTCGGGTTCGTAGGCCAACAGGCGGCCTAGTGAGACTCGCTGACGCATACCACCTGACAGCTGCGCCGGGTAGTGCTGCTCAAAACCGCTGAGGGCGAGGAAGCCGATC
>CAZAVT010000354.1:1509-3751 GCA_964488395.1 uncultured Burkholderiaceae bacterium
CGTTCGGCATGACGCTCGAGGGGCAGCCCAGCGAGCTCCATGCCGACGCCGATGTTCTCCTCGACGGTTGCCCACGGCAACAGCGCATCGCGCTGAAACATGAAACCGAGCCTCGCCGGCGGCTGAAGAACCGGTTCGCCATCGACCCGGATCGTACCGGCGCTGGGCTGCTCGAGCCCTGAGATCAATTTGAGTAAGGTTGATTTGCCGCACCCACTCGGACCGACGATGGAGACGAAGGATCCATTGTCAAAAACGAGGTTGATGTCCTTGAGCGCCTGGACTGCGCCATACACTTTTGACACGCGATCGACGACCACCTTCTCGACCACCGGTGCTTGCAGCTCGGTCATTGCATGAGTCAACTTTAACGTAGAGGTTGGGGCAAAGGCCGCAAGGCCGGTCGCCCCTGAATGAGCGGTTGCGGACGCGCGAGCGCCTACAGGTTCGGGCGCAACGACTCGGGCGTCATCGGCTTCAGCTTGGGATCGGCCCCACGCACGATCTGATTGACGCTTTCGACCGCCTCGGCGGTGTACTGCCCGCCCTTGGGCACCCGGGCGATGGCCGATCTCACCGTGGCAATGACCAGCTCGTCGGAAAAATGCGGGTAAAGCTGCTTGATGACCGCGGCACCCAACGATGGGTCTTTCTCGACGGCAGCAACAGCTCTCGCCACCGCGCGCTGGATACCCCGAGCGGTGTTCTTGTTGCTCTCCACCCAGCTGGCAAGCGCCAGCACCGAGTAGCCCGCGTAGGGAATGCTCGTGAAGTCAGCAACGACTGAATAGGCCCCCTTGCGCTGCTGCAAAAGGAATGCCGTATCGGTCTGCTGGACCAAGCCCGCATCGACCTTGCCGCTGTCGATCGCAGCAATCATCGCTGCCCCTACCCCTGCGCCTGTGATGCGAAAGTCGCGATCAGGGTCGAGCTTGTTCTCCTTGATGGCCCAACGAATGGTGTTGTCCGTCATGCTGCCCGGCGACGTAATCCCAACCGCCTTGCCCTTGAGCTCAGCGAGCGTCTTCGCACCGACTCCAGCCCGACCGATGAGGGTGTAATTATGGAAGCCATCCAAGCCGTGCAAGACAACCGCTGGAATGCCTCGATTTTGCAGGCGCAGCACGTGATCGGTCGCCGCGAACAGGATGTCGATACTCTTGCCGACGAACGCTTGAACCGCCGGGCCGCCCCCCTTGAAATCGAGCAACTCGAGTTCGACCCCCTCGGCCTTGAAGAAACCCCGGCCTTGAGCTTGACCTGAGCGAGGGCAGGGGCCGCGAGGCAAAGCGCCGCAGCCGCGGCGATGAAACTGGTCGTGAAACCATGACGTATGCGATTGAACATTTGCTGATTCTCCCTTGACGATCGGTTCAGGTCCGGCCCTGTTTGAATTTGAGCAATCGGCGCTCGAGCGCACTGACGACTTCGTTGAGGATCAACGCGAGCACCATCAGCGCGATCAGACCAGCGAAGACACCTGTGGTGTCGAGTCGCCCGCCCGAGTGTTCGATATACCAACCAAGACCGCGATTGGATCCAAGCAATTCACCGATCACCGAGCCGATGAGAGCCATCCCGACATTGATCCGTAGCGCGGCAATCAGCCAGGGCATGATCGAGGGAATCTGAACCCGCCGGAAGATATAGTCTCGCGACGCGCGCATCGTCCGCATGAGATTGATCAGGTCACGGTCTACCTCGAGCAAACCCTGCCGGGTGTTGAGCATGAAAATGAACACGACCAGCGAAAACACCAGGGCGACCTTTGAAGCGAGCCCGATCCCCAGCCAAATCACGAATAGCGGGGCCAGCGCGATGCGAGGCAGGCTATAGAGCCCCATCAGGTACGGGTCGACGGTCGCAGCAAAACGCGGAAAGGCAGCCAGCCCGACGCCCATCGCAATGCCCACGGGGAGTGCGATCGCAAGACCCAGAAAGGCCTGCCAGAGCGTCGCCCAGGCATGCAGCCAGAGCATGCCGGACCTCGCGAGTTCCCAAAGCCGCTCGCCGATATCGACAGGGTGACTAATCCAGAACTCGCTGATCAAGGTGCCCGAAGCGAACTGCCAGGCCACCAGGACCACGGTCAGCAGACCGATACGCCAGCTTGCCAGCTGAGCTGCGCTGACGCCCTCAAGTCGCTGTGAAAACTGACTCATGCCGGGTCATCCTTGAATCCAGCGCAGGCTACGCAACCGCGACAGCCAGCAACATCAGGGCCGATGCGGCGCATGAACAT
>CAZAVT010000355.1:0-360 GCA_964488395.1 uncultured Burkholderiaceae bacterium
AGATCTTCTCGCCAGGTGCGTTGGCGACCTCCATCACCTTGTCTTTGAAATCGGCGCTGCGGGCGGACTTGGCGGCCTCCATGGCGAGCATGATCAGCGCGGCGGCGTCATAGGCCTCTGCCGCGTAAGCTGAGCTGCCGTTGAAGCCAGCGGCCTTGGCCATCTCGCGGAAGCGATCGGCCCCCGGGCTGTCCGTGCCGGGGTTTTGCCCGAAGGACCCATTGAGCGGTGCCCCGATGGCCTTGATCAGCGAGTCACCGACCATCCCGTCAGGCAAGACGAAGGTCTTGAAGGCGCCCGCATCGATCGCCGCGCGAATCATGCCGCGCCCACCCTGATCGACGTAGCCAGCGACGACCA
>CAZAVT010000355.1:370-3745 GCA_964488395.1 uncultured Burkholderiaceae bacterium
GCCGGCTGCAGCAAGCGCGCCGATCTCCGCCGAGTAGTCAGCCTTGCCGTCCTCGTGAGCGGCCATCAAAGTCACCTTGCCACCGGCAGCCCGATAGGCATTGGCAAAGCTGTTGGCGAGACCCTTGCCGTAATCATTGTTGGTGAAGGTCACGGCCACCGATTTGATGCCACGCTGCAAGATCACCTGGGTCATCACCTCCCCCTGGCGGGCGTCCGACGGAGCGGTCCGGAAAAAGAGGCCATCGTCGGGTGCGGTACTCAGCCCTGGCGAGGTCGCCGATGGGGAAATCATCACGACACCGTTCGGACGCGCCACATTCTGCAAGACCGCCCCAGTCACCCCCGAGCAGTCACCGCCGACGATGGCCGAGACCCGCTCCACAGTCACCAATCGGGTCGCCGAGGCGGTCGCCGCGCTAGCGTCGGTACACGTGCTGTCGCCGCGCACCGCGACCACCCGCTGCCCGCCGAGGAGTCCCTTGGCGTCGTTGACCTCCTTGATGGCGAGCTCCGCGCCGCGCGCCATGTGGGGTGCGATCGATTCAAGCGGACCCGTGAAGCCCAGCAGGATACCGATCTTGATCTCCTGGGCCTGGGCGCCAGCAACAAGCAGGGCACTGGCGATGGACGCAATCATTTGCTTTTTCATGGTGAGCATCCGAAATAGGTTGGACCCGACGTCGACAGGAACGAGCGACGCCACGCTCCGGTGCGTCTTGAGCACCAGATCGGCGGAGCATAACGCGGCTTGCTCCGAGCACCCAAAAACCCGCCCGAGATCAGGCGGTTGATGCCAAACAGCCCTGGATCTAGGCGACGGGGGAGCCAGGGTCGAGCCCGCAGCTTCGGGCCAGGTCGACCAGGCTCTCCCAGGTTGCGAGGGGCAGATCGATGCCCCTTGACTGAGCGCGCGCACGATGCCGCGCCTCCGGCTCACCCGGAACAAAAATACCTGGGGAGCCCTCGGCGGGCGCGGACGAACGTAACTGTTGGACGAGCAATCCGACCCGCGCCTCAAACTCCGGTAACGGCATCAAGCGCGCAATATCGATCGCGAGCGCGAGGTGCCCTGCGCCGCTGCGCCCCTCGGGCCGATAGGGCCCGACGACATCCATGCCAAATGAAGATCCCGTGAGAACGCCCGCAAGCAGGTCGATCATCACCGAGATCCCGTACCCCTTGTGACCGGCAATGGGCTGCAAGAGACCAGCCAGTGCGGCTTGGGGGTCAGTCGTGGGGCGCCCCCGCTCATCCAGGGCCCATTCGGCCGGAATCGACTCGCCGCGCTCCGCAGCAAGGTAGATCTTGCCCCGTGCCACTGCCGTGTTGGCGATGTCGAGCACCACTTCGCCAAGCGGTCCCCCGGGTACGGCGATCGACCAGGGATTGTTCCCGACCCGCTTGTCGCGCCCACCCCAGGGAGCCATGGACGCACTGGCGTTAGAAAACAGCAAGGTCGCGAAGCCCAGCCGTGCTCCCTTGCGCGTAAAGTAGGCCGCCGTGCCGAAATGGTTTGAATAGCGAACGGCTACCGCGCCAACCCCGAAAGCACGCGCCCGCTCGACCGCCAGCTCGACCGCCTGCAAGGCGACGCGCTGACCGAGCGCATCGGCCCCGTCCATCTGTGCCAAGGCCGCGAACCCCCCGGTCACCTGGGGCTGCGCCCGGACGTCGATGGCTCCTGATCGTACCCGCGCCATGTACCAGGGCAGCCGCAACATGCCGTGGGACCCATGTCCCCAGAGCTCCGCGGTGACCAGAGTATCGGCCAGCAAGTGGGCATCGCTGGCGCTCAGACCGTGCGCCAAGGCGATACGTTCACCAAGGGATTGGAGCGCCTCGGGGTGGATCAAGTGGGTCGGCACGGTCGCGACTCCTGTGGCGTTTCCACCTTAGCGTATCACCCTTGCATCCCGCGTCGAGCGGGGCGCCTCCCTCGCCCCGGCGCTGGCCGGCTTGTCGGATGCAAGGTTATAAAGTAACATCACAGTAGTGTGATGTTGTAACACTCTAAAAACGCTGCCCTGGAGTTCCGCCGATGCACCTCGCCGTTCAGACCATCGCCCTCCTCTTGCTCGCCGTCAGCGCAGACCGGCTCCTGGCTCAGTCGGGCCCCCAGAGCCCGCCGGATCCAGCCGCTCATGGCACGGCCGTTGGCGCGGTCGTGGCCCCGGTGTGGCAGTCGCGTGAATTGTCGCTTGTGAATCGGGATCGAGGTTTTGGGCTCGGGCACAGCGACTTGAGCGTTGACGCAGCGCTCATGCCCGGCCTGAGCGCACGGCTGAGTGGTGTTGCGCACTCGGACCACTCGAGCATTGAGACGGAGCTTGAGGAGGCGTACCTGGACGCGCCGGGCCTACCCGGCGGGCTGCAACTGCGGGTTGGGCGCTTTCTGTCTCAACTCGGTTACCTGAATGAGCAGCATCCGCATACCGATGAATTTTCGATCCGTCCTGTCCTTTATCGGGCTTTCCTTGGAGATCACTATTTTGACGATGGACTGAGACTGAACTGGGTGGCGCCAACACCAGTCTTCTGGCGAGTGGGTGGCGAGCTATTGGGCGGCAGGCGGCTGCCGGAAAGCGCGGGAGGCGGTTCGCCGGGCGCGTGGACGCTGGGCACTCGGATCGGCGGTGACCTCGGCCGAAGCAGCAGTTGGCAGGTCGGCCTGTCCACCCTCAGGCATCGCAACGGCGCCAGCGGCGCGGCGGGCGAAGTCGACGATCACGCCTCCCACGCCGGAGGCGTTGCCATCGACGGTCTGCAGGCCCATCGCCACGGCGCCGTATTTTTCGGCCGGCAGCTCGACGTCATCGATTTGGTCTGGAAATGGGCCCCTGATGGCAACAGCAGGGCCCGTCAATTGAGACTCTCCAGTGAATTCGCAAGGGTACGCGGATTGGGTGAAAGCGAGCCCTCATCCGCTCAGCATCGGGGCTGGTATGTTTCGCTTGTCTATCGATTTCTTCCGCAGTGGGAGGCTGGCATGAGGCTCGAGCGGCTCGATGCGCGGGCGCTGCACGAGGAGGGCTGGGAGCCCGCTCGACTGGCTGAGCGGAGCGTTTCGATCGCCTGGAAGCCGAGTCACATGAGGTCGCTCCGACTCCAATGGACCGCGCAGCGTGATCGGGGCGGGTTCGCCGAGGCTGCCGCGGTGGCACCTGGGCGAGCGCTTTTTGTCCAGTTCGTGCAGAGTTTCGGTGCTCATGGCGCGCACAGCTTCTGAGGGCGCCCGTGCCCGAGGTCGGCTCGGGCTGTGCGCTCGGCTGCTGGTGTTTCTCGCCGGTGTCTTGGCGTATTGTGTCCAGGCCAGTGCCTCGACCGGAGCCGCCTTGCGAGTGTTTGCCTGTGAGCCTGAATGGGCGGGTTTGGT
>CAZAVT010000356.1:0-1884 GCA_964488395.1 uncultured Burkholderiaceae bacterium
TTCACTGCCGCCGCATTCCCTGTCGCCGGCGTTAGTGGCGGAGTTGAAGCGGCAGACCGAGGTGATGGCTCGCGCCTTGCGGGTCTGCGGGCTGATGAATGTTCAGTTCGCGATCCAGCGCGACGGGTCCGATGCCGGCGGCGAAGGCACGGTTTACGTGCTCGAGGTCAACCCGCGCGCCTCGAGGACCGTGCCTTATGTGTCCAAGGCGACGGGCCTCCAACTGGCCAAGATCGCCGCCCGCTGCATGCTCGGGCGCACGCTGGACCAGCAGGGTGTTGGCGCCGAGGTCGTGCCGCGCTACTTCTCGGTCAAGGAGGCGGTCTTCCCCTTCGTCAAATTCCCGGGCGTGGACACCATTCTCGGGCCGGAGATGAAATCGACGGGGGAAGTGATGGGCGTGGGCTACAGCTTCGGCGAAGCCTTTGTGAAGTCTCAACTCGCAGCCGGCGTTCGCATCCCCGATTCGGGTACCGCATTCATCTCGGTACGCCAGTCCGACCGTCCGCGGGCCGTCGAAGTGGCCACCGACCTCCACCGGGCGGGTTTCAAACTGGTCGCCACGCGTGGGACGGCTTCCGCGATTGCAGCTGCCGGCGTGCCGGTGGCGGTCGTCAACAAGGTCCAGGAGGGTCGGCCGCATATCGTCGACATGCTGAAAAACGGCGAAATCACTCTCGTCATCAACACGGTCGAGGAAAAGCGTGGCGCCATTAGCGACTCACGTTCGATTCGCACGACGGCACTCGCGCAGCGTGTGACCTACTACACCACGATTGCCGGTGCTCGGGCGGCCGTCGAAGGTCTGAGATACCTGAAGCAACTGGATGTTTACAGCCTGCAGTCTCTGCACCAGGCTGCCTGATTGGGCCAAACCTAGGTTAAAGTTCTGTTACCCAGCGGACCGCGCGAGGCAACTCGTCCGGTCCGCCTTGTTTTTGCTCAAGAGGCTGGACCATGCCAACCATTCCACTGACCCGGCGCGGCGCGGAGTTGCTGCGCGAAGAACTTCAGCGACTCAAGCACGTTGAGCGTCCGTCGGTCATCACGGCGATTGCCGAGGCGAGGGCCCAGGGCGACCTCTCCGAGAATGCCGAATACGATGCGGCCCGGGAGCGTCAGGCGTTTGTCGAGGGTCGTATCGCCGAACTCGAATCCAAGCTTGCCAACGCACAAGTCATCGACCCCCGCCTGGTGGAGGCCGATGGTCGGGTGGTGTTCGCCTCGACCGTGGATCTCGAGGATCTCGATTCGGGCGAAAAATCGACTTACCAGATCGTGGGCGACGACGAGGCCGATATCCGGATCGGCAAGATCTCGGTCTCCAGCCCGATCGCGCGGGCGCTGATCGGGCGATCCGTCGGCGATGTGGTCCATGTCGTGACCCCGGGGGGCAAGCGCGAGGTCGAGATCCTGGACGTGCGTTACGAGTGAGTGCGACGCTTACGAGCGGCGGGCGCTTTGCTCACGGGGCGGCCGCTACCGGCAGCACCGCTCCGCGCTGCTGCCGGCCTCCGCGATGGGGTGCTGATGCCACGACCCGCAGGACGCGCACCGCGTCCGGATCCCACGTTGCGATCGCCCGGTCCGCTGCTGCGAGTGCTTGGTCTCGCGCTGGGGGACCCGCCAGACCCTGCGGTGCTGCGCCCTTGAGCCGAGCTCGTCCGTCCCGCAGGCCCACTTCGGCTGCTTGGGGTGTCGCGCTCGCTGCCTCTCACGCCTCGACCCGTGGCTTGGGTTTGACGCGCTCCGCTCGGTTTGGCCGCGCCGAGCGGCCGCTTGGCGCCGCGCTTGGCGGGTTCGGCCTCGGACGCTCGGCGGATGGGCGCCCGGGGTGCGAGGGGCGGCTTTGCCTGTTTCGCCGAGCGCTCCGCAGCCTGCGCG
>CAZAVT010000356.1:1894-3720 GCA_964488395.1 uncultured Burkholderiaceae bacterium
TTTCTTGGGGATGTGGGCCTTGGGTCCCTGGGCAGCGTCTTTCGCCGGTCGCCACACCACCAGCAACTTGCCGATCAGCTGCACCGGCGAACAGCCGAGCGCCGCACACAGTCGTTCCATGATGCGACCGCGTTCGATCCGGTCACCGCCCAGCACCCTGACCTTGATCAACTGATGACGCTCGAGGGCCCGATCGGCTTCGGCGACCACGGCAGGGGTGAGGCCGGCATCGCCGATCATGATGACCGGGTCCAGATGGTGCGCGGCTGCGCGCAGTTCTCGCCGTTCGGCTGCATTCAGCGCCCGCGCGGCCGGCCGGATGGCGGTCGCATCGCTGGCTGTGGTCGGCTCGCTGTCCTCGCCCGTCGCGGGAAGGTCGTTGTCCATCGTTGTGGGTCCTCGAGGGCTGGTGGGGTGTCAGGCCGCGCCATGCTACAGGCTCGATGAGCAAGAGCAAAAAAGTCAATCGGGCATGGCTTGCCCGTCATCTCAATGACCGTTCGCGTGCCGCGTTCAAGCTGATCGAGATCGATGCGCAGGACCACCTGATCCGACCAGGCATGGTGATCGTGGATCTCGGCAGTGCGCCGGGCGCTTGGTCTCAGGTGTTGCGCCAGCGCCTCGCGCGCCCAGGAGGGGCAGGCCTCGCGGGCCGGATCGTCGCGCTGGATCTGCTTCCGATGGAGCCTGTTGCCGATGTCGAATTCATCCTGGGCGATTTTCGCGAGGATCAGGTTCTTCAGCGTCTCGAGCAAGTCCTGGGCGATGTCAGGGTTGACCTTGTGGTTTCGGATATGGCCCCCAACTTGAGTGGAGTGGGTCCTGCGGATTCGGCGCGCATGAGCGACTTGATCGAGTTGGCAGTCGAGTTCGCGAGCTCGAGGCTCGCGCCCGAGGGGGCGCTCCTCGCCAAGTGCTTTCATGGCAGTGGTTACAGCCAGCTGGTTGAGCGGTTCAAGGAACGGTTTCAACGCGTGCAGGCCCGAAAGCCCAGCTCTTCGCGCGGGGAATCGGCAGAGACTTACCTCCTGGGTCGAGCACCCCGGCGCGCTTAGGCATAGAATGGCGCTTGGGTCTTTGGGCCTCCTGTTGTGGCGGCGCAGCGTGCGACGCGGCGCCGGCTCCACAGCGATCATCGAGAGGGTTCATCCGTGAACAACATGTTTTCGAAGGCGGCAGTCTGGCTGGTGGTGGCGCTGGTGCTGTTCACCGTCTTCAAGCAGTTCGATACCCGTCAGGCGCGCGGCGGGGATATGCCGTATTCGCAGTTCATGGCCGAAGCCAAGGACGGGCGGATCGAGAGCGTGCAGATCGATGGGCGCACGGTGCGCGCCCGCACACGGGACGGGCGCGCCTTCACCGTTTACACGCCCAGCGACATCTGGATGGTCGGCGACCTCATGAAGTACGGCGTCCAGGTACAGGCCAAGGCTGAGGAAGAGCAGTCGCTGCTTCTCAACATCTTCGTGTCCTGGTTCCCGATGCTGCTCCTGATCGGCGTCTGGGTTTTCTTCATGCGACAGATGCAAGGCGGTGGTCGGGGCGGTGCGTTCTCGTTCGGCAAATCGCGGGCCCGCATGCTCGACGAGAGCAACAACTCGATCACCTTTGCCGATGTCGCAGGTTGCGATGAGGCCAAGGAGGAAGTCCAGGAACTGGTTGAGTTTCTGCGTGATCCCAGTAAGTTTCAAAAGCTCGGTGGTCGGATTCCCCGCGGTGTGTTGATGGTCGGCTCGCCCGGTACTGGCAAGACCTTGCTCGCCAAGGCGATCGCGGGCGAAGCCAAGGTTCCGTTTTTCTCGATCTCCGGATCCGCTTTTCTCGAG
>CAZAVT010000357.1:0-3712 GCA_964488395.1 uncultured Burkholderiaceae bacterium
TCAAGCAGGCGCCGAAGTCGCGCAGCCCCTCCCGACGCGCTCGGAGCAAGAACGGCGCCACGGTCGATTCTTCCGAGAACACCATGCCATGAAACCCCTCATAGGGTTCGGTCAACTCAGGAAACCGCCCGGAGCGCTCCCAGTCGAAGCGGCCGGAGTCGATCAGCACACCGCCGATCACGGTACCGTGACCACTCAGGAACTTGGTGGCCGAATGGACGACCAGGTCGGCGCCATGATCAAAGGGCCGGATCAGCCAGGGCGTCGTGAAAGTCGAATCGACCAGCAGGGGCAAACCTGCTTCGTGGGCAATGGTCGAGACGGATTCGATATCCAGCACATCGAGTCCCGGGTTGCCCAGGGTCTCGCCAAACAGCAGTCGGGTCTGCGGACGGACCGCCGCACGCCAGGCGTCGAGGTCGCGCGGGTCGACGAAGGTGGTGCTGATCCCAAAACGGGCTAACGTGTAGTGGAGCAGGTTGTGCGACCCCCCGTAGAGCGACCGGGCAGCGACCACATGCGAGCCGGCACCGGCCAGCGTTGCGACGGCCAGATGGAGTGCCGCTTGGCCGCTCGCAGTCGCAATTGCGCCCACTCCCCCTTCGAGCGCGGCCATCCTTTCTTCCAAGACCGCGACCGTCGGATTGCTGATTCGTGAGTAGACGTGACCGGCCTGCTCCATGTTGAAGAGCGCGGCCGCCTGGTCGCTGTCCCGAAAGCTGAACGCGGCACTCAGGTAAATGGGCGTGGCCCTCGCGCCATGCTCTGCATCAGGCGCGGCACCGGCGTGAACCGCAAGCGTATCGAATCGATGGAAGTCGCGTTGAGACATGGGAAAAATCGTAGCACGGTGGCTCAAGGGCTAGAATGGGCTAATGAAAATCCTGGTCAGTAACGACGACGGCTACTTTTCCCCTGGCATTGCAGCGCTTGCCCGTGTCGGCCGCGAGTTCGGCGACGTCACAGTGATCGCGCCTGAGAGGGATCGCAGCGGCTCGTCCAATTCGCTCACGCTTGACCGACCGCTGTCGGTGCGCGAAGCGGCGAGCGGCTTTCGCTACGTGAACGGCACGCCGACCGACTGCGTACACGTGGGCATCACAGGCCTTTTGGGCGACAAGCCCGATCTGGTGATCTCGGGCATCAACGACGGCCCCAACATGGGCGATGACACGATTTATTCGGGGACTGTCGCCGCGGCGATGGAGGGGTTTCTGCTCGGCGTTCCAGCGATCGCATTCTCCCTGTCCCGGAGAGGTTTCGAGCATCTCGCGACCGCCGAACAGGCGGTGCGCAAGATCCTGTCCCGTTTCGTCGACCAGCGGCCCTCGGCGCCGATGCTCCTGAACGTCAATATTCCCTCTTGCCCGATCGAGGCCGTTCGGGGCACGACCGTGACCCGTCTTGGCAAGCGCCACCCGACCGAGGGGGTCATCCGATCGAGCAACCCTCGCGGCGAGACCATTTACTGGATCGGTCCGGTCGGCCCCGTCCGCGACGCAGGCGAAGGCACTGACTTTCATGCGGTTGAGCATCAGTACATCTCGGTGACCCCGCTCGAAATTGACCTCACTGGGCGGACCCTGCTCGATCCCGTGAGGCGCTGGCTTCAAGCGGTCTGAGCGCCAGCCACCACGACGACTCACCGCCAACCAAGGCGAGCACTGACGATGTCCCGCATCCCGCGCTGGATGGACCAGGGAGCGATTGCCAAACCCGCTGACGGGCGCCGCCGGCCGGCCCGGGTTTCTCAACCCGGGTCGGGCGAAGGCACCCGTCCCGAGGCCGTGCAATCCACACGGCCCTCGCCGGGGGCTCAGGGATCCGAGCGCGCCTGTGCCGCGATGGTGCAACTCCTGGAACAGGCGGGTGTCAGTGATCCCGGCGTGCTCGCGGCGATGCGGGCGGTGCCTCGGCATCGATTCGTCGAGCCCGGTTTGTCGGGGCGGGCCTATGAGGATGTGGCTTTGCCGATCGGGCACGCGCAGACCATCTCGCGACCCTTTACGGTGGCCCGGATGATTGAGTTGTTAGCCTCCGGACTGACGCTCGATGAGCGCGCGCGGGCGCGGGTCCTCGAAGTGGGCACGGGCTGCGGCTATCAGGCCGCCGTGCTCGCCAAGGTCTTTGGCGAAGTGATCTCAATCGAGCGGATTCGAGGCTTGCACGAGCAAGCGCGAGCCAATCTGCGCACCTTGCGACTGTCCAACCTTCGTTTGGTTTACGGCGATGGCGTCGACGGTGTGCCCTCGGAAGCGCCCTATGACGTGCTGATCGCCGCAGCGGCGGGCGATCACCTGCCCAATGCCTGGCTCGAGCAGATGGCGCTTGGAGGCCGACTGTTGGCGCCAGTGGCAACGGAGGTCGGGCAATCGCTTCACCTCGTTCGACGCGACACGAAGGGGAGATGGAGCCTACAGGTTCTCGATGCGGTACGATTTGTACCCTTGCGTGATGGTCTAGCCTGAGCGCGGAGATCGCAACAGGATGCTGGTCATGGATTCATTCGGGTGCAACGTCCGGTCAGTCAGCCGCGCCATGTCCGTCGTGGCGGGTCTCGTCATGCTCTCGGCCTGCGGATCTCGGCCGCCAGCGCCGGTCGTGGATCGCTCGACCCCCGGAGTGGGCGACAACGCCCGCCCGGTCACAGCACCCTCGCGACGGCCAGATCCAGCACCACGATGGCGAGCGCCGCCCGCACCACGGCGGACTTCGCGGCCTGACCGACGGCCGTGGCGCCGCCCTTCGCCGACAGCCCGGCCCTGCAGCTGACGACCGCGATGGCCAGGGCGAAGACGAAGCTCTTGAGCAGCCCCGAGCCCAGATCGGCGAGCTCCGTGCGCTCCGAGAACGAGCGGAGAAACTGCGGTCCGTCGACCGCCAGCAGCAGGCGCGCACAGCCCGCCGCCGCCGCGATCGAGAGCGCCGAACCGATGAGGTAGAGCGCACACAGGGAGAGGACCATCGCCCACAGGCGGGGCGCCACCACCGTCGGCACCAGGTCGATGCCCGAGGCGCGCAGGCCCTCCAGCTGGTCTCGCGTCGACATCGACGCCAGCTCCGCGGCGTTCCGCGACCCGACCCGGCCCGAGAAGACGAGCCCCGCCACGAGCGGGCCGACGTCCCGCAGCACGCCGAAGCCCGTGAACCAGCCCACCAGCTCGTGCACGCCGAAGCGGCGCACGTAGAGCCCCGACTGGACGACCATGATGCCGCCCACGAGCACCGCCGTCGCGCCGAGCACGACGAGCGAGCCGACGCCGAAGAGCCGCACCTGGCGCAGCAGCTCCCGGCGCTCGAAGTTTGGCCGTCCGGGCGCGGCGAGCGCACGTCCGAGCAGGAGCAGCAGCGCACCGAGCCCCGCGACGCCGCCCAGCAGCCAGCGGCCTGTCGCCGCAGCGGGCGAGGGGCGCATCAGACGGCCTCCCTGCCGAGGTAGTGCGCGACGGCGGGCACGGCCGCACGCCGGAACTCTGCAGCGGGCAGATCGGCGGCGACCCTCCCCTCGACCAGCAGCAGCATCCGGTCGCAGACGTCGAACAGCGGCCCCGGATCGCCCGCCGCCATCTCGCCGCTCAGCAACGCAGCCTCGAGGCTGGTCGACACCAGCGGCTCGAACGTCACGCCTGCGGGCGGAGCCACGATCAGCCGTCCTGCCGCGCCGAAATTGATCGGCCGCGACAGGTCCGCCGTGATCACATCGTCCCGTGAC